>NZ_JBNARB010000004.1:0-151522 GCF_049723235.1 Thermovenabulum sp.
CCGCCCTCTCACGGCGGAAACAGGGGTTCGAGTCCCCTTAGGGCTACCAAATTTATATCAATTTATAGGATAAAAAAAAACTCCTTATAAAGAGTTTAATGTCTTTATAAGGGGTTTTTTGTATTTTTTACATTTATTTTTCCCACACTTAGAATCTTATAGATATATTAAGATTTATTAATAGTCAACAAATTAAAAGGATTATATTTTTTAATTACGGTTTCTAAATATGGTAATTATTATAACACTTAAAATGATTATTATTGTGGCTATTAATGTATTTACTGTAAGTTGTTCACCGGCTATAAGCCAACCAATAAATACGGCTACAATGGGATTTACAAAAGCATAGGTAGAGACCAGGGCAGAATCAGCATTTTTTAAGAGCCATATATACGCGTTATAGGCTACAATTGAACCAAAAATTATTAAATAAAGTAGTGATAAAAAAGACCGGAAGGACAAATCAAAGATATTAAAATGTGCCCATTCGCCCTTTAATATTGAAGCCAGGAAAAGTAGAATTCCACCCACAATCATCTGCATTGCAGTAAATAATAATGGGGATCGGGGCTGATCTACGGTTCTTGAAGATAATGAACCCAGGGACCAAGAAAAAGAAGCAAACAACAATAATGCTACACCAAGAGGATTAATATTATTTTTATCTGGCGTACCCGAAGAGTTTGTTACAAGAATTAAAATACCGGCAAAACCCAAAATTATTCCCAGAATAACGCCTTTGTTTGGACTTTTTTGCTTTTTCCACAACCATTCTAATAAAATAATCCACAAAGGCACAGTTGCGATAATAGTAGCGGCAATTCCTGATGGAACAAGCTGTTCGGCCAATACCACAAATCCATTTCCGAAAAATAGAAGCTGTGTACCGATTATTCCCGCACTGAACCACTGTTTTCTCGTAGGATTGTTATAACCTGATAAAAGTGACCAGAAATATAAAATAAGGCCTGCCAATAAAAACCGGGTTCCAGCCATTATAAACGGAGGGATTGTTTCAATAGCGAACTTTATTCCTAGGTAGGTTCCGCCCCAGAAAAGGTATACGGAAAATAAAGCAATCAATACCTGAAATTTTTTTCTATTGCTCAAAACTTCATTCGTTTTGATTACAGGATTATCCATGAAAATCCTCCTTGTCATTTACACTCATTTATTTAACTTATTCCAATATTATAATATAAAGAATTAAATTTTTGTTGTTTTAATAGAAAAAATTATAATTTATTTTTTTATTGACTAAAATATACTAACATGGTAGTATATTAGTAAAAATAATTTAACAAATTCTAAAGTAGTGGGTGTTAGCATGAAATTAAATCTTGATTCACTTAAAAAAAGACAAATTTGGGAAGAAAAAGGATATAAACTGCCCCAATTTGATGTACAAAAGGTACGAGAAAAAACTTTAAAAGAACCTGTATGGATTCATTTTGGTGCCGGAAATATATTCAGGGCTTTTTTGGCTTCCCTCCAGCAAAATCTTTTAAATAAAGGATTAAGCGATAAAGGAATCATAGCCTGTGCTCCTTACGATGATGAAGTAATAAAAAAGGTATATTTGCCTTATGAAAATTTAAGCATATTAGTAACTTTGAAAGAGGATGGGGAAATTGAAAAAAGCGTAATTGCAAGCATAGTCAGTGCGTTAAGTGTTAAAGAGAATATGGATGAAATAGAAAGAATTTTTATATCTCCCTCCTTGCAGATAGCATCTTTTACAATTACGGAAAAGGGCTATGCATTAGAAAATGCAAAAGGAGAGTATTTTCAAGAAGTACTAAGCGATATAGATAATTTTCCTGAAAAACCCAGAAGTGTAATGGGGACTATAGCTTATTTATGCTATAAAAGATATTTAGCCGGTGAATTGCCTTTAGCACTGGTAAGTATGGATAATATTGCCCATAACGGGACAAAACTTTATGAGGCAGTGAAGTTTTTCGCTGAAAAATGGATGGAAAAAGGAAAGGTAGAAAAAGGTTTTTTAGATTATTTATGTGACTCAAAAATGGTATCCTTTCCCTGGAGTATGATCGATAAGATAACACCACGACCCTCAGAAAAAGTTATGGATTTACTTAAAGCCGATGGATTGGAAGATGTAAAAATTTATAAAACCGGCAAAAATACATATGTTTCCTGCTTTGTAAATGCTGAACCAACTGAATATCTTGTCATTGAAGATAATTTTCCTAATGGAAGGCCACCCTTAGAAGAAGCAGGAGTATTTTTTACCGATAGGGAAACGGTAGAAAAAGCAGAAAAAATGAAGGTCTGTACATGTCTTAACCCTCTTCATACGGTTTTAGCAATTTTCGGATGCCTTTTAAATTATTCATTTATTTACGAGGAAATGCGGGATGAAAATTTAAAGGCACTTGTGGAAAAAATTGGATACGAAGAAGGTCTTCCGACGGTAATAAATCCGGGAATTATTAACCCCGAGGATTTTATAAAGGAAGTTATAGAAAAAAGATTACCCAATCCTTTTGTACCTGATACTCCGCAAAGGATAGCCTGTGATACATCTCAAAAAATACCGGTGCGCTTTGGGGAAACCTTGAAAGCTTACGTTCGTTTAAATAAGGATTTAAAAAGTTTAACCTACATTCCTCTGTTTTTTGCTGGCTGGCTTAGATATTTGATGGGGATAGATGACGAAGGGAAAGAATTTATTCCAAGCCCCGACCCCATGCTTACCGAATTGCAAAGGCATATAAAGAAAATTTCTCTTGGGGAAAAAGGGCCTTTTACGGAATTTTTAAAACCGATATTATCCGATGAGAAAATTTTCGGAATAAATCTTTATGACTATGGTTTGGCTTCAAAAGTAGAGCAAATGTTTGAGAAATTAGTTAGCGGTGTTGGTGCTGTAAGGAGAACACTAAAAGAATTTACCGAATTGGGGGTAAATGGCCAATGAAAATGGTATTTAGATGGTTCGGAAAGGGATTTGATAAAATTCCCCTTGAGTACATTCGACAAATTCCGGGAGTAACGGGTGTTGTAGCAACATTGATGGATATTCCGGTAGGAGAAGTTTGGCCCAAAGAAAGAGTAAAAGCCATGAAGGAAGAAGTGGAAAAATATGGACTCAGTTTGGAAGTAATAGAAAGCGTAAATGTTCATGAAGATATTAAATTGGGAGAAAAAGACCGGGATAGATATATTGAAAATTACATAATAACGATGAAAAATCTATCAGAAATTGGAGTAAAAGTTATATGTTATAATTTTATGCCGGTTTTTGATTGGTTGAGGACGGAACTTGAGAGGGTTTTAGAAGATGGTTCTAAAACTATGGCTTATAAACATGATGTAGTGTTAAAAATACAACCCAAAAACTTTGCTGAAAAATTTACCGAACAACCAGAAGAAGTGGAATTACCCGGGTGGGAGCCGGAAAGATTAAAGGAGATTTCGGAAACCTTAGAGAGGTATAAAAATATTACCGAGGAGCAATACTGGAACAATATGAAATATTTTTTGGATTGTATAATTCCCTATGCGGAAAAGTACGATATAAAAATGGCAATACACCCGGATGATCCTCCATGGCCGGTTTTTGGCCTGCCCAGAGTTATTACTAATAGAAACAATATAAGGAAATTCCTTGAGTTAAATAATAGTCTTTATAATGGAATTACTCTTTGCACGGGTTCTCTTGGTGCAAATAGAGAAAATGATATTCCATCAATAATAAGGGAATTTGTGAAGGAAGGCAGGGTTCATTTTGCCCATGTAAGAAATCTTAAGTTTGAATCGGATAAAGACTTCTATGAAAGCGCTCATTTATCCAAGTGTGGGTCGTTTGATATGTTTGAAATTATGAAAGCTTTTTACGAAAGCGGGTTTACCGGATACATCCGACCGGACCACGGGAGAATGATATGGGGAGAAACTGGGCGTCCCGGCTATGGTCTATACGATAGAGCCTTGGGTGCTGTATATTTACAGGGATTGTGGGAAGCATTAGAGAAAATCTCCGGTAAAAATGAAGATTGATTTACCAAAACCTATGAAAGCAGGGCTAAAATGTTAGAAATTCTTAAAAGGTATCCAAAGGAAAATGCCCGAGAATTTGTAATAAGGGTTTTATATCATAACATTATTTATTTAAATCTGAAACCGGGGCAGCAAATAAGTGAAAGTGAAATAGCATCTTTGCTGGGTGTAAGTCGTACCCCGGTTAGAGAAGCCTTTATAGAATTATCAAAAGCATCTCTTGTGGAAATATATCCTCAAAAAGGGACATATATTTCAAAAATAGACCTGGATTTGGTAGAAGAATCCCGTTTCGCCAGAAGCATTCTGGAAAAGGCTGTAATAAAATTAGTTTGTGGAACAATTACGGAAGATTATTTGATGTTTTTGGAAGATAATGTTAGATTGCAGGAATTGGCAGTAAAACGTAAAGATTATAAAGAGCTGCTCCTTTTGGATAATAAGTTTCACGAGATAATTTTTAAAGCGTGCAAAAAGGAATTAACCTTTAATCTCATTAGAAGCATGATGTCGCACTTTGACAGGATAAGGATTCTCAACTTTGCAGTGATGGACATGCAAAGGACGGTAAATGACCATAAAAATATTTTAAAAGCAATTAAAGAAAGAAATGAAAAAAAAGCTGAAGAATTAATGGAAGAACATCTTACAAGGGTTATCTACGATCAAAATTATTTAAAGCAGCTTTACCCCGAGTATTTTAAATGATATAAAAGCTCCTTCGCCTGAAATTATTTCTATATGTTCTTCCTTTTCATCGTCAACAACATCCAACCAGTTTACCCTGAGCTCCCTGTTTAATGGCGTTAAATATATGCCCGGTGCAAAAAGCGTTTCCGGGCATTTTTAAATTTTAATTGGTCAGACTCTGAATGGGCGGAGGGATCCTGCCGCCTCGCTTCACAAAAAGGGATGAATCAAATTTGTTAACAGGCATTACGGGAGCCCTTCCCAAAAGGCCTCCAAATTCTACTCTGTCACCAGCTTTTTTACCGGGGGCAGGAATGATGCGAACAGCAGTAGTTTTTTTGTTTATTACTCCTATTGCCATTTCATCGGCAATAATGGCAGCAATGGTTTCTGCCGGGGTGTCCCCCGGAATCGCAATCATATCAAGTCCTACCGAACATACCGAGGTCATTGCTTCAAGTTTTTCAAGGGTAAGAGCGCCTTCTTCTACTGCCTTTACCATACCCGCATCCTCGCTTACGGGGATAAAAGCTCCCGAAAGTCCTCCCACATAAGAGGCAGCCATCGCACCTCCTTTTTTAACAGCGTCATTCAAAAGAGCCAGGGCAGCGGTAGTTCCGGGAGCACCGCAACGTTCAAGGCCCATGGCTTCCAGGATGTTCGCTATACTATCACCTATTGCCGGCGTGGGAGCAAGGGAAAGGTCTATTATTCCGAGGGGAATTCCCAATCTTTTAGACGCTTCCCGACCGATCAATTCACCTGCACGGGTTATTTTAAAAGCCGTTCTTTTTACTGCTTCAGCTATTTCCCCAAAATCCGCCTTTTCACCCATACGCCTTAATACCGTATTTACAACCCCTGGTCCGCTGATTCCAATATTAATGGATGCTTCCGGTTCTCCGATACCGTGAAAAGCACCGGCCATAAACGGGTTATCTTCCACCGCATTTGCGAAAACCACAAGTTTTGCACAGCCTATACCATCTTTTTCAGCCGTTAGCTCGGCGGTCTTTTTGATAATATTTCCCATGGCAAGGACGGCATCCATATTAATACCTGCTCTGCTGGAAGCTAAGTTAACCGAAGAACATACCCTTTCGGTAAGGGAAAGGGCTTCGGGAATGGAGTTCAAAAGATTTATATCCCCCCTGGTAAAACCTTTATGAACAAGTGCCGAAAAACCTCCAATAAAGTCAATCCCCAGGTCTTTTGCAGCTTTGTCCATCGCTTTTGCCAGTGGCATAAGGTCTTTTTCCAAGCAGGATTCGGCTATGATAGAAATGGGTGTAACCGAAATCCTTTTATTTACAATCGGAATTCCAAATTCTGCTTCTAACTGCCGCGCGACGGGTACCAATTTTTCAGCGGTTTTCATAATCTTTTCGTAGATTTTTTTGGCGACTGTATTAATATCAAGGTCGCAACAATCTCTAAGGCTTATCCCTAAGGTAATAGTCCTTATATCTAAATTTTCTGCCTGCACCATCCTTATTGTCTCTATAATTTCATCCCTCGTAAAACTCATGATTTTTTCCTCCTAAATCCTGTGCATGTATCGAAATACTTCTTCCCTTTGAGCATCTACCCTTACGGAAAGGGAATTTCCTCGTTCGGCGAGTAATTTTTTTAACTCTTCAAAACTAACGGTGCTTTTTGAAATATCCACCACCATTATCATCGTAAAAAGGCCTTCAATAGAGGTCTGTGTAATGTCGAAAATGTTGATGTTATTTGATGCAAGGACGTCGGATATTCCGGCTATAATACCTATTCTATCTTCTCCGATTACAGAAATTACTGCTTTTTGTGCCAAAGTCCCGTTAAAAGGGGCTGGAGCTTCTAAAAGTTCATCACCTATATAAATTTTTAAACCGTGTGCTGCCGCATAAATACTGGCTTCTTTTGTTACAAGGGTACCGGGGGGGAGTTTAATGATTTTATTTTCTCCGTAGTTTTTAACCGTATCTAAGGTAACAAGTATTTCCATTATAATTTGTCCACCTCCAAAAAATAAAAAATCAAGGAAACAATTCCCGTTAATACTTTATTATATTAAAGTATAAAACGAAATAAATATAAATATCAAGTGCTCGACTAAAATTTTTTTTTATTTGTTAACCAAAAAGTTTTTATATTTATTAATTACGAATTCTTCTATTTCTCCCTGTATTTTTACTCCTTCGGGTAAACATTCCTTTGAGAAAATTAATCCATTTTGATAAATAATATCAACAATAGATAACTTATCGTATGGGATAAGAAATTCAGCAAATTTTCTTGTTTTTGAAAGGTTTTCGCAAATCATTTTAAGCAGTTCATCTAAATTTTTTTTGTATAAAGCAGAAATTTCCACGGTATTTTTTGAATTTAATGGGAGGATACAAGAAGAATTAATTTTATCTATTTTATTAATAGCGATGACAATTGGTTTATTATCTGCTTGGATATCTTTAAGCACCTTAAATACAGTATTTATTTCTTCCTCAAAATTCCTGCTGGATCCATCCGCCACAAGTAAAAGCAAATCTGCTTCTTTTATTTCTTCTAAGGTAGCTTTAAAAGCTTCGACAATCTCGTGGGGAAGTTTTCTAATAAAACCTACCGTATCCGAAAGCAGTGCTTTCCTCCCGTCGGGGAGTATTAAAAGTCTGGTGGTGGTATCCAGGGTATCGAAGAGCCTGTCGTTGCTGGGAACCTTTGCATCGGTCAAAGCGTTCATCAATGTGGATTTTCCGGCGTTCGTATATCCAACCAGGCATATAACAGGAAATTTTCTTGCACTTCTTAAAAGGTGTCTGCTATCTTTTATTTTTTGTAATTCCTTTTTTAGGTAGGCAATTCTTCTTTTTATGTGCCTTTTATCGGTTTCTAATTTTGTTTCACCGGGTCCTCTTGTTCCTATGCCGCCACCGAATCTGGAAAGTTCTATTCCTTTACCCGTAAGGCGGGGTAATAAATGCTGAAGTTGTGCGAGCTCCACCTGAATTTTCCCTTCTTTCGATTTTGCCCTTTGAGCGAAAATATCCAAAATAAGAGTTGTCCTATCGATTATTTGGAGCTCGATTAGATTTTCTAAATTTCTAATCTGCACAGGAGTTAAATCATCATTAAAAATTACCGCGTTTGCTTCAAGGGCTTTTGCCACTTCGGCAATTTCCTGTGCCTTGCCTTTTCCGATGTAAAAAGCAGGGTCATAAGATGTTTTTCTTTGAACTATTTTAGCAACCACCTCAGCCCCTGCGGTTTTTGCAAGAAGTTCTAACTCTACGATGCTTTCTTCATCTTGAATATTTTTTATTATCCCTGCAACTATGGCTTTTGTATTGAAAGCCAAAATAGGCCCTCCCCATTCTTTTTTTAATTATTTATAATTATTATAGCATTGGAAATAAAATAATTTCACATAATAAAAAAATAAATGATACACATTTTCATTAATATGTTATATAATTTTTAAAGAATTAATATGAAAAATTGGAGGGTAAAAAATGCCGCTGGTAACATCAAAAGAATTGTTTAAAAAGGCCTATGAAGGTGGATATGCAATAGGTGCTTTTAACGTAAATAATATGGAAATTATTCAGGGAATTGTAGAAGCAGCGAAGGAAGAAAACTCTCCCCTTATTTTACAGGTTTCTGCAGGGGCAAGAAAGTACGCAAGACCTATTTATTTAAAAAAATTGGTAGAGGCTGCAGTTGAAGATACCGGGTTGCCTGTAGTCTTGCACCTTGACCACGGTGAAAGTTTTGAGATTTGCAAAGCATGTATTGATGATGGATTTACCTCGGTAATGATAGATGGTTCAAAACTTCCTTTTGAAGAAAACATAGCCCTTACAAAAAAGGTAGTGGATTACGCCCATGAGCATGGTGTAGTAGTCGAGGCAGAACTTGGAAGGATAGGCGGGGTAGAAGATAATATAAGTGTTAGTGAAAGGGAAGCTACCTTTACGGATCCGGATCAGGCTTTAGAGTTTGTAGAAAGAACAGGAGTGGATTCCTTAGCAATTGCCATTGGGACAAGCCACGGAGCTTATAAATTTAAAGGTGAACCTTACTTAGATTTTAAACGGTTGGAAGAAATAATGAAAAGGCTTCCGGGATTTCCTTTGGTACTGCACGGGGCCTCTACGGTCCTTCCTGAATTTGTGGAGGCCTGCAATAAATACGGCGGCAGTATCCACAGTGCAAAGGGAGTTCCGGAGGAAATGTTGAGAAAAGCAGCAAGCCTTGGTATTTGTAAAATAAACATAGATACCGATTTAAGACTTGCAATGACGGCAATGATTAGAAAATATTTGGCAGAAAATCCATCGGAATTTGACCCGAGAAAATACTTAGGTGCTGCCAGGGAAGCAATTAAAGAAATGGTAAAACACAAAATAAGAAATGTTCTCGGGTCCAGTAATAAATTATAATTATTATTCATATAACCCCTTTAAAGCTTGAGCAAGCTTTGAGGGGTTTAATTATTGTAATCAACATAAAACTAAAATATTATCATAAAAAAATTTTTTTATTAAAAGAAGGAATTTTTATAATGATGTTGAATTAATTATTAAAGGGGGTAATGATTTTGGCAAATAATGAGGTATTAAAATCTTATATACCTTTAGTAGATTTTATCGCAGGGATTGTAGGGCCCTTTTGTGAAGTTGTTCTTCACGATGTAACCAATGTGGAATCGTCCATAGTAGCGATCAAAAACTCTCATATAAGCGGAAGAAAGGTGGGGGGACCTTTAACCGACCTGGGGATAAAATTGCTTAATGATAAAGAGTATCTCACAAAAGATTATCTTTTGAATTATTCGGCAAAAACAGTGGATGGGAAGATTTTAAGGTCTTCTACCTATTTTATAAAAGACCTGAATGGGAATTTAATCGGAATGCTGTGCATAAATGTGGATTTAACCGGAGCTTTAAATGCCCGGGAATTTTTAAATAGTTTTATAATGGATAGGGATAAAAAAGCAGAATATGATTTTGCAAAAAAAGAAAATGCAAATTCTGAGAGAGGGGAGAATAATTCGGAAGTTTACGAGCATTTGACAATTTCCTTAGAGGATTTAATGCAGACAATGATTAAAAAAGCCATTTCAGAAGTGGATATTCCTCCGGAAAGAATGTCGCCGGAAGAGAAGATGAGCATTG
Organism: Thermovenabulum sp.; assembly: GCF_049723235.1. Lineage (NCBI taxonomy): Bacteria > Bacillati > Bacillota > Clostridia > Thermosediminibacterales > Thermosediminibacteraceae > Thermovenabulum > Thermovenabulum sp. The sequence goes on from NZ_JBNARB010000004.1 coordinate 9,876, forward strand.
TCCAAAAGCTTAACCAAAAGGGAGTGTTTTTAATAAAAGGAGCGGTAACAGAGGTGGCAAAGAGGCTAAAAACGTCGGAAAACACAATTTACAGGTACTTAAATAAGCTTGAATAAATATCTTTTTTATAAAAAAAATAAAAAATAAAAATTAAAAGAAAGGGAGTGTGTTTTTATGGAAAAGAAAATTATCAAAACCGATCAGGCACCCAAAGCTATTGGCCCCTATTCCCAGGCAGTGATGGTGGGAGACTTTCTTTTTGCTTCCGGCCAGATTGCACTGGATCCTACCACTGGGGAAATGGTGGAAGGAGGGATAGAAGCCCAGGCCACCAGGGTAATGGAAAATATTAAAAATATCCTGGCTGCTGCAGGAATGGATTTTTCAAACGTGGTAAAATCCACCATATTCATCACCGATATTAATAACTTTGCAAAAGTGAACGAAATCTATGGAAAATATTTCCCCGAAAACCCTCCTGCAAGGTCTACTATTGAAGTTAGCAAGCTTCCAAAAGGTGCCCTGATAGAAATCGAAGTAATTGCCCACAGGTAATGTTTAATATCGATCCTTAGGAGTGAAAAAAATGGATATTTCTTTGAGGGAAATCCAGGACGCCCGGGCGATTATTAAAAATGTAGCATATAAAACCGGTCTTGTTCATAACACCACTTTAAGCGAAATGTCGGGGAATACCGTATACTTGAAAATGGAGAATCTGCAGAAAACCGGGTCCTTCAAAATTAGAGGAGCCTATAACAAGATAGCCCATTTGACGCCCGAAGAGAAGCAAAAAGGAGTAATTGCTTCATCAGCAGGCAATCACGCTCAGGGCGTTGCTCTCAGTGCCACTTTATACGGTATTAAATCAACGATAGTAATGCCAAAACATGCTCCTTTATCGAAAGTATCGGCGACTAAGAGTTACGGCGCCCAGGTAGTCCTTCATGGCAGTGTATACGACGAGGCATATGCTAAAGCTAAAGAAATACAGCAGGAAACCGGGGCAACTTTTATTCATCCCTTCAATGACCCCTATGTAATAGCAGGTCAGGGGACAATAGGGTTAGAAATAATGGAAGATTTTTTTGATGTGGATGCTGTAGTGGTTCCAATTGGCGGTGGTGGGCTTGTTTCAGGTATTTCCATTGCTGTGAAAAGTATCAATCCTAAGACAAAAATAATCGGTGTGCAGACCAAAAATGTCCCTTCCATGGCAGAATCCATATCAAATAAAAAAATTACTACTGTGGAGGGAGCTCCTACCATCGCCGATGGAATTGCCGTAAAAACACCGGGAGATTTAACTTTCAGTATCATTCAAAAATATGTGGATGAAATTGTAACTGTGGATGAAGATGAAATTGCCAATGCCATATTACTGCTCCTTGAAAGAGCAAAAGTAGTTTCAGAAGGTGCCGGTGCCGTAAGCGTCGCCGCCGTATTAAACAGACTAAATAATTATAAAAACAAAAAAATAGTGGCGGTGATAAGCGGAGGGAATATAGACGTAAACATTCTTGCAAGGGTAATAGATAAAGGCCTCGTGAAAGGAGGAAGAAAAGTATTTATTGATACTTTTATTCCCGATAGGCCCGGAACATTATCAAAACTATTGGCATTGATTGCAGAAACAGGAGCAAATGTATTATCGGTAACCCATCACAGGTCGTCAAAAGATGTGCTAATCGGTTATGCAAAGGTAGAGCTGGAATTGGAGACGGCGGATGAAGAGCATGTGAGTAAATTAAAAACAATTCTGGAAGAAAATAATTATACCATTGTTATTCAATAATAATTATAATTTTAATGTTATATTTATATATTTTTATTTTTTGGGGGAGGAAACCGGATGAAGAGTTTTAATTTGGGTCTTTTACCGAGATTGATAGCGGCTATCATTCTTGGTATATTAATCGGTGCTTTCTTGCCCGCACCGGTTGTGAGAATTTTTGCTACCTTTAACTCAATTTTCAGCAATTTTTTGAGTTTTGCCATACCTCTCATCATTGTTGGATTTGTAGCACCGGGTATTGCTGAGCTGGGCAATGGAGCAGGAAAACTTCTTGCAATTACTACGGTCATAGCTTATATTTCCACTTTGATTTCCGGCTTTTTTGCTTTTACAGTTTCCACAAATGTTTTACCCAAATTCATTCATTATTCATCATCCTTTTCAGCGACAAATCCCGAAGAAAAACTCCTGAAACCATTTTTTACTATCGAGATACCGCCTCTATTCGGAGTAATGTCGGCTCTGGTTATCGCATTTATCCTCGGAATAGGCATGGCTTCATTGAAGGAAAAAAATTTATACAACGTTGTTTCTGAATTCCAGAAGATTGTACAGATGGTTATTGAAAAGCTGATTATTCCACTTTTACCCGTTCATATCGCAGGAATATTTGCCAACATGACTCATGCGGGAGAAGTAGCGAAGATATTAAGCGTTTTCGGAAAAGTTTTCGTTCTTATAATAGCTATGCACCTTACAATTATTTTGCTTCAATTCTTTGTGGCAAGCCTTTACAGTGGAAAGAGCATGATAATGGCTTTGAAAAACCAGATACCGGGATATTTAACAGCTATCGGAACTCAGTCTTCGGCAGCTACCATACCGGTAAATCTGGAATGTGCGAAAAATAATGGTGTATCCGAAGGTATTAGAGAATTTGTCGTGCCCCTTTGTGCCACAATTCATCTTTCGGGCAGTACAATTACATTGACCACCTGTTCAATAGCAGTTATGATGCTTTCGGGTATGCCTGTTACTCTAGGCAAAATGGCTGGATTTATTTTAATGCTGGGGGTTACTATGGTTGCGGCTCCCGGGGTTCCCGGAGGTGCTGTTATGGCAGCACTCGGTATTTTGCAGAGCATGCTCGGTTTTGGAGAAGCCCAGCTTGCATTGATGATAGCCCTTTACCTCACTCAGGATAGCTTCGGCACAGCCTGCAATGTGTCCGGAGATAACGCCATAGCATTAATTGTGGATAAAATTGCCTCAAGGATGAAATTAAAGGCTGCATAATATAATTATGTGTTAAAACTTGTTTAAAATCCCCCGCCATGATAAAATATTCATAAAAATCATGACGGGGGAATTTTTATGCCAAAAGAAGGACTATTGCCGTTAAAATGGGATGGGGAAAATTTATTTTTACTGGATCAAAGGGAATTGCCCGATAAAATACTGTATAATAAAAAAAGTACTCCCGAAGAAGTATGGGAAAGTATAAAGACCCTGGAAGTTAGAGGAGCACCCCTGATAGGGATTGCAGCGGCTTATGCCATGTATTTTGCGGCAAAAAGCGCTCCCGGGGATAGCTTTGAAAGTTTTTACAACTATATGAAAAATAAAGCGGAATACCTTTCCACTTCGCGACCTACTGCTGTAAACCTGTTCTGGGCTTTAAACAGGATAATGAACAGGATTGTTGAATCCAAGGATAGGCCCATCTGGGAGATTAAAAACCTTGTAAAAGAAGAAGCTCAAAAAATCCACAGGGAAGATGAACAAATATGCAGGAAAATAGGTGAATACGGTTTACAATTATTAAAGGACGGATACGGAGTACTGACTCACTGCAATGCTGGACAGTTAGCGACCGCAAAATACGGTACGGCGACTGCTCCAATTTACTTAGCGTACGAAAAGGGATGGAAAATAAAAGTATTTGCCGATGAAACCAGGCCGGTAAACCAGGGTTCCCGTTTGACTGCGTTGGAGTTAAAAGAAGCCGGGGTTGATGTAACTTTAATTTGCGATAATATGGCCGCCTGTGTAATGTCAAAAGGATGGGTTAATGCGGTGATAGTCGGCTGCGACAGGGTAGCGGCAAACGGAGATACGGCAAATAAAATTGGCACCTTAGGGCTTTCCATTTTAGCTAAACACTTTGGGATACCCTTTTACGTAGCAGCACCTACGCCTACTATTGACCTTAACACCGAAAGCGGTGAAAAAATACCGATTGAAGAAAGAAACCCTTTAGAGGTTATTCAAAGTTTTGGAAAAAAGACCGCTCCCGATGGGATTAAGGTATTTAATCCTGCTTTTGATGTGACTCCCCATGAGAATATTACCGCTTTTATTACTGAAAAAGGTATTATATATCCTCCTTTCAAAGAGAATATTAGAAAAATTTTCGAATAAATGATTAGGCGGAAAATATTACCGCCTTTTTTCAATTTTATGATATATTAATTATTAAAGATAAATATTAATTTAGATTGGAAATAATAAAAACGTTCAAATAAACTGGGGGGATATTATGAAAAGATATGGTGTGATAATGGCCGGCGGTGGAGGAACGAGATTCTGGCCGCTGAGCAGAAAATCCAAACCCAAACAATTTTTAAATATTACTGGCGAAGACACCATGATTAATGATACAATAAAAAGAATAATGGATTTGGTACCACCGGAACAAATAATTATTGTTACCAATAAGGCTCAGGAGCTTACTTTAAAAAAGGTACTGATGAAGGAAATTCCCGAAGAAAATATTTTGGTAGAGCCTTTCGGCAGGAATACAGCAGCTTGCATTGCCTACGCATCAATGATAATTGAAAAAAGGGATAAGGACTCTTGTATCGGAGTATTTCCTTCGGACCACTATATCAAAAATGTTTATGAATTTCAAAAGGTATTGGATGCTGCTTTTTGCATTGCTGAAAATACGGATAAACTAATAACCATGGGAATTAATCCCACTTTTCCTTCCACGGGTTACGGTTATATTAAATTCGATAAAGAAAGTCCTATAAAAATTAATGAAATAAAAACGGCTTATGAAGTGAAGGAATTTGTTGAAAAACCCGATGTACAGAAGGCGAAGCAGTATATTGAAAGTGGTGATTATCTATGGAACAGCGGTATGTTTGTGTGGAAAACACGGGTAATTTTAAATAATTTTGAAAGATTCCTTCCCAGGATTTATTATAAATTAAAATCGATAATAGATGTGCTTTATAGTAATAAGGGATACGAGGAATTGGAGAAGGTGTACAAAGAACTGCCCGATATTTCTATAGACTACGGGATTATGGAAAGGGCCCTTGATGTAGCCGTAATTCCCTGCGATTTTGGGTGGAGTGATGTGGGAAGCTGGGATTCCCTTGGGAGTGTCATCCCTCCCGATGAAAACGGTAATATAATAAGAGGAGAACATGTGGAAATAGAAACAAAAAATAGCATCATATTTTCTAACGGCAGGATGGTGGCTGCGGTGGGATTAGAAGATATGATTGTTGTTGAAACTCAGGATGCAATTCTCGTATGCCCCAAGAGAAAAGCCCAGGATGTAAAAAAGGTGGTAGAGCAATTGAAAAAGATAGGAAGAGAAGATTTATTGTAAGAGAGGTCGGAAAATGAAGCGATCGTATAAGTTTATTATTATTATTTTAATACCTGTTTTATTATTTTTTTCTTTTTTTATATTGTGGCATTTTAAAATAGGAATTTTTAAAGAAATGACGGTTTTTGCTGTAAGTGATAAAGAAAAGGAAAATAATGTTCCCGTGGAAGAAGATATAGAAGAAACTTCTAAAACCGTAGAAATTTCTTTAATTGCTGCAGGGGATGTTATGATGCACGTTCCCCAGATACGTTCGGGGTACGACGAAAAAACTCAAAAGTATAATTTCGATTATTTTTTTGACGAGGTAAGGGAAGATATCTTATCGGGGGATGTAGCAATAGCAAATTTAGAGACCACCCTTGCAGGAAAAGAAAGAAGATTTACCGGTTTCCCACTTTTTAATGCTCCCGATGAAATAGCCGATGCTTTAAAAAACGCCGGATTTGATATTGTTGTAACCTCTAATAATCACTCTATGGATAGAGGAGAAGAAGGGGTTTTAAGGACCATTCAGGTATTAAAAGAAAGAGGTCTTATAAACGTAGGGACCAATTCAAATGAACAAGAAGATATTCTGAGAATAATTGAAGTTAAAAATGTAAAAATTGGATTTTTGGCTTATACCTACGGTACCAATGGGATACCCGTTAAAAAACCTTTCCTGGTAAATATAATTGATGAAAATAAAATTCTGGATGATATAAGTAGATCAAAGAAAAAAGTCGATGTTTTAGTTGTATATTTTCATTTTGGAAACGAATATCAGCGAACACCTTCGCAATTTCAAAAAGATTTGTCCCAAAAGGCAATAAAAGAAGGTGCGGATATAGTACTGGGCAGTCATCCCCATGTGGTTCAGCCCGGAGAATTTGTGGCATTCGAAAATAACAATGGGGTTCAAAAAAAATACATACGGTATTCGCTGGGTAATTTTATTTCGGCACAAAAATTACCCTATACCGATGAAGGTTTAATACTGAAAATAATTTTAGAGGTAAACAAAAAAGATAATAAGGTAGATGTAAAAGACGTAGAAGAAATTCCTACATGGGTTCATCGATATAGGGATAACGGTCTTGTAAAATATGTTGTTAAAAAAGGCAATAAACCGCCTAATTAAACGGTGCATTGGTGTTCTTCTTCGCATGCTTTTTTTACCTCAAAAGAACAGGCTTCTTTTTTTCCTACAGCTTCCAGTGAACAATAACATGCAATGCCGTAACACGTTTCTTCGCATTTTAAATAAGGACATTCCGCTATCTGAGTAAAATCTTTTTTCTCGGGAACTTTCATAGTATACCCTCCTTTCACGGAAAAGATAATTGTTGGCAAATAAAGAAAATTATCATAATCTTTATTGTAATTAAAATTCTTAAAAAAAGTATTTTCTAATATAAATATATACTGAATAAGATAAAAAATCAAGAAAATTAAGAAAATAAGAAAAATATCTTTTTCACAATAGGAGGCGATCAAATGGAAAACACAAAAATATTGGAAAATAGATACAGAATTCTTTTTGCGGTACTAATAGGAAGTATGCTTGGACCTATAGATGCAAGTGTAGTAAATATCGCAATGCCTACTTTTTCAAAAGTGTTTAACGCTCCGGTTACAACCGTGAGCTGGGTTTCTATGTCTTACTTATTGGTACTAAGCAGCCTTTTATTAACCTTTGGACGCCTGGGAGATTTGGTGGGTTATAAAAGCTTATACATTTCAGGAATGGGTGTTTTTACCGCTTCTTCCTTGTTTTGCGGTCTTGCCAGGAGCATCTATGTTCTAATTCTTTTCAGGGCATTACAGGCTGCAGGGGCGGGGATGATGATGGCGGTGGCTCCTGCAATAATTACTAACACCTTTCCTAAAAATGAAAGAGGAAAAGCCCTGGGATTTAATGCGATGTCTGTTGCGGTGGGCTTAGCCATTGGACCTTCCTTGGGAGGGTTTTTGCTTACTTACTACGGCCACAGTTCCATTTTTTTGATAAACATCCCCATAGGCATCTTAGGGGTGATTTTATCCTACAATGTGTTACCGGTATTTGAGGGAAGTAAAAAGGAGCCCTTCGATATTGAAGGAGCCTTTTTAGCTTTTGTATTTTTATTTTCTACGCTCACTTTTTTGAGTAAAGGACAGGAGTTTGGTATAAGTTCATTAAAATCTGTAATTTTAATTTTGTTAGCGCTATTTTCTTTTATATTTTTTGTTTTAAGAGAAAAGAGTTATTCCCATCCTATGCTGGATCTCACACTTTTTAAAAACCGAATGTTTGCGGCAAGCAACCTGAGCTGTCTTTTAAATTTTACAGCTCAGTATATGATGATCTTTTTAATGCCTTTTTATCTTTCGGGTTCAGGATTTTCATCAAAGGAAATAGGAATTATAATGACGGCTTTTCCTTTAACCGTTCTTTTAGTAGCGCCAATTAGCGGAATTTTATCCGATAGGTTGGGATCTTTGATTCTTAGCACCACCGGTGCGGGGATATGCACCTTAGCCCTTTTGTTTCTTTCGAAAATGCCATTAAATATTAAAGCCACCGATGTTATTATTAGATTAATAATGTTCGGCATAGGAAATGGACTTTTTCAAACTCCCAATAACAGTTCGGTTATGGGAAGCGCACCCAAGGATAAACAGGGTGTTGCTTCCGGGGTGCTGGCTACTATGCGCAATACGGGTATGGTCTTAGGTACTGCATTGTCGGGAGGATTACTTTCGATAAGGCAAAATTATCATCTCAGAATTTTGCCCGGTAGTTCGAACATCAACCAATTAGCCTTTATTTACGGTATAAAAGATACTTTGCTGTTAGCGGCATTAATAGATTTATTATGCCTTTTGGCCTCGTCCACAAGGGGAAGGAATGAAGAAAAAGGCTGATTTTAAATCATAAGATTTCTCCCCGGTAAATATCTTTTTATTATAAAGTGAGTTACCAGGGGAGGAATTTCATGAAGGATTTAATTAAAAAGTGGCAAGGTAAAAAAATATTATTAATGCTTCTTATATTTTTTTTAATTTATTATGTTCAATTCCATAGAGCGCAAATAATTAGCGTGTTTCATATCAAAAAATCCTTGGCTGGAAAAGTTGTGGTTATCGATCCGGGGCATGGAGGTATTGATAGCGGTGCTTTTCATAAGGATGGTACCCTTGAAAAAAATATTAATCTTTCGATTTCTTTAAAATTAAAAAGAGCCCTGGAATTAGAAGGAGCCAGGGTTATAATGACCCGTACTACCGATGAATCCCTGGATGGTAGAAATAATAAGAGCAGTTCAAGACATAAAAGGGATTTAATTGAAAGAGCTGAAATCATTAATAACTCTGGCGCAAATATCTTTTTAAGCATTCACGTTAATTCAGAAAAAGGGGCGCCTAATGTCAGAGGTCCCATGGTATTTTACTACAGAGAAAGTTATGAAAGCCGGCGATTGGCCGAAATCCTTCAAAAACATTTAGAAAAAGCTTACATTTCTTCCGGGCAAAGGGTTCCTTTTAGAATTCCTTATCCCAATTCATCGCTTTTTCTTCTATGTAACACGAGAATTCCGGGTGTAATTATCGAGGTAGGTTTTATAACCAATTCCCAGGACCGCCAATTATTAAAAACTTCTGATTTTCAAGAATTAATTTCCGGAGAAATTAAAAACGCGTTGATAGAGTATTTTTAAATTATTCAAAAAGCAATTTTTTATGGTATAATATAAAAGTATTTTTGTTAAAGCTAAATTGAAAAGGTGGTAGCATGGAAAATAAGTTAAAAAATGAATTAATGGAATGGATAAAATCCATTGCTATTGCATTAGTAATTGCCTTAGCAATAAGGGCTTATATCATTGAACCAATGATAGTACCAACGGGATCGATGATACCTACTATAAATATTGGGGATAGAATACTGGTCAATAAATACATTTATCGTATTAAACCTTTGCAGCGGGGCGATATAGTAGTGTTTAAATATCCGGATGATCCATCTCAAACCTTCGTAAAAAGGTTAATAGGACTGGGTGGAGATGTCATTGAGATAAAAGAAGGTGTGCTTTTTGTTAATGGAAAGGAATATAAAGAAAATTACTTAAATGAACCAATGGTAGGAAACTTTGGTCCTTACAAAGTGCCCGAAGGGTATTTTTTTATGATGGGAGACAACAGAAATAACTCAAAAGATAGCCGGTTCTGGGTTAACAAGTTCGTGCCAAAAAAATACATCGTGGGAAAAGCTGTCTTTAGAATATGGCCGTTGGATAGAATAGGGAGGATAAAGTAAAAAATATGGTTTTGTTATTGAAATTCTTCAATTTGTAATGTATAATATAAAATGTTAAAATTGTGGGCGTGTGGCTCAGCTGGGAGAGCATCTGGTTCGCAATCAGAGGGTCACGGGTTCGAATCCCGTCACGTCCACCATCATCTTATGAGTGTGGGGAATTAGCTCAGATGGTTAGAGCGCTACGCTCACATCGTAGAGGTCTGGGGTTCGAATCCCTAATTCCCCACCATATTATTCAATATTGACAAAAATCGCTTTATATGCTATTCTTAAAAAGCAGTGGGCGTGTAGCTCAGTTGGGAGAGCACCACAATGGCATTGTGGGGGTCACGAGTTCAAGTCTCGTCACGTCCACCATTTTATTTAAGAATTAATTTGACAATCAAAATATATGATAATATAAATATTAAAAACGCCCTAAATTGGGCGTTTTTTTGTATATTAATTGATATTGTCAAAACGAGGATAAATTGATAAAATAAATGCATAACATTTGGCAATAAGCCAAAATATGGGCATATAAAAAAATTTTTTAATTTTCCTGGCTGTATAAATTACAAATTGTAAAAATTGTAACAAAGTTATAAAATGGCACGAAATTTGCTTTTTTAGAAAAAAGGGTTTTGATTATATTATAAGGAGGTGTTAAAAGATTTTTAAAAATATATATAAATTATTATTTTGAAGGGAGGATCAATCTTGACAAAAAAAGGAATTATTATTTTACTTATAATCTTACTTTTGCTGGCTTTTACATTACCTATGTTGGCTGATGAGGGCCAGAAAGAAGAAAAACCCGCACATTACGGTGCATTATCTCTTTTGCCTCCGGTTCTGGCTATAAGCCTTGCTATAATCACAAAAGAGGTATTGAGTTCTTTAATTATAGGCATAATGAGCGGTGCTTTAATTTTAACAGGCGGTAATATATGGGAAGCATTTAAGAAAGCAATGGAAACCATTATTAATACCGCCGGAGATCCATCCTGGAACTTCAGGGTATTACTGTTTACCGCATTATTGGGTTCTCTGGTAGGTATGGTTTCCAGGGCAAACGGTCCGCAAGCCTTTGGAAAATGGGCAGAAAAACATATAAAAAGCAGGAGTGTAGCCCTATTTATTACCTGGTGCCTCGGGGTATTAATTTTTATGGATGACTACTTCAACTGCATGACGGTAGGTACTGCTTTAAGGCCGGTAACCGATAGATTCAAAGTTTCCCGGGCTAAATTGTCTTTTATAATAGATTCCACTGCAGCTCCTGTTTGTACACTGGTACCTATTTCTACATGGGTAGCTTACGTAGCTTCGTTGCTGGTTCCGCTTTTTGATCAGTTTAAACTTAACCTCAATCCGTACACGGTATACGTGCAGATGATCCCTTATGATTTTTACCCATGGCTTATTGTTCTTATGGTGCTTATGACCTCCTTTACCGATCTGGAGTACGGCCCTATGGCAAGGTCCGAGTACAGAGCCCTTGCTGGTCTCGGCCTCTGGGACACTTCAATCATGAAAAATCCGCCCGGTGATGAGTTTGAAAACTTGGAAAAATCGCAAAAAGGTTCTGCTATAGATATGGTAGCACCTTTATTGGGGTTGATTGCAATAATAATATTATGCATGGCATATAGCGGCGGATTTTTTGATGGAAAAGCTGGATTTTTCACCGCTGTGATGAACAGCGATTCAGCCACTGCTCTCGTATGGGGTGCTTCGTTGACATTGCTGTTAACTGCAGTCTTTTATTCGGTTAGGGGAGTTGTCAGGTTAAAGGATTCCATGGAAGCAGTAATTCAGGGAGCAAAATCCATGATGGTAGCGCTTTTCATTCTTTCGCTCGCCTGGACCATTGGTTCAATATGTAAGGAAGTGGGAACGGGTATTTACGTTTCGAGTATTATGTCGGAAACATTCCCTGCATGGGCTGTTCCATTTACCATTTTCGTGCTTTCGGCATTTATAGCTTTTTCTACGGGCACATCCTGGGGCACCTGGGCAATTATGATCCCCATAGTAGTTCCCTTAGCAGTTGCTATGAAAATTGATTTACTCCCCGTAATTGCCGCTGTTTTATCCGGTGGTGTTTTTGGAGATCACTGCTCTCCTATTTCCGATACGACAATAATGTCTTCTACCGGGGGAGCTTGCCCTCATATAGAACACGTAAACACTCAGCTTCCCTATGCGCTTACCGCTGCAATAAGTTCTGCCGTAGGTTTTCTAATTGTAGGTTTTTATAAAAATCCTTTTATAGTTTGGGTTATAACCGTAGCCCTTTTCTTCGGTGTGGTATATGTGATGCACAAGTTGTTTGGGGAAGCAAGATATGCAAAGGAAATAGAAAAAATAAAAAATGCTTAAATAGTGAAATTTTAAAAGGGGAGAAATCCCCTTTTTTAAAATTTATTTTAAAAATGATTAAAATAAATTTTTGACAATATTAATAATTTATGATAATATCAAAAACAAATGCAAATAAGAATTTTGGGTGATATTATGGCGGAAGAAGAAATCAAGAAAATTTCCCTTGCCGTTATAAGAAGACTTCCCAAATACCATAAATGCTTGGGGGAACTTTTGAGGAATAATGTGGAAAAAGTTTCGTCCCAGGAATTGGGGCAGATGCTGGGCTTTACTGCATCACAGGTAAGACAGGATTTGAATAATTTTGGAGAATTTGGACAGCAGGGTTATGGATATAATGTGGAACAATTGTATAATGAAGTAGCAAAAATTTTAGGACTACATACGGAACACAAGATGGTTATTATTGGCGCCGGAAATTTGGGACAGGCACTGGCAAATTATAAGGATTTTGAGTCTCACGGATTCAAAATAATTGCCATGTTCGATATAAACCCGAGATTGACGGGGTTAAGAATTCACGGAGTTCCGGTATATGATTTAGAGGAATTATCTTATGTTATTAATGAAAACAATGTGGATATTGCGATAATAGCAGTTCCGAAAGAAAATGCCCAGCAGGTAGCTGATATATTGAGCGGTACTATAATAAAGGGTATTTGGAATTTTGCACCAATTGAGATTAAAGTACCACCACATATTATGGTTGAAAATGTCCATCTGATAGATAGTTTATTTACTTTAAGTTATAAAATAAATGAAAATAAACTAATGGAAAGGTTAATTAAACAGAAGAGCAAGAGGTTTGAAGTAAAAGAAAAAATAATAAAAAAACTTCCATAAATTAAAAAATAAAAACCGGTTTAAACCGGTTTTTATTTTTTAATTTTATTTATTTTTGTTTTTATTACATCAAATTTACATTTACTTTAAAAATTGGTTTTTAAAAGGATTTATTGGAATGAAAATAGAATTTTATTTTTAAAAAGGTTTTGAGGAGGTAGTAAATTGACGAAAAAAATCGTAATAATTTTCCTGGCGTTATTTATTTTAATTAAAGCTCCAGTTTTTGCAGCTCCTTCAAAAAACTCAATAGAAGTCTTTATTGATGATAAAAAGGTGATTTCTGATGTAATGCCGTTTATTTACAAAGATACTACAATGGTTCCGTTAAGGGTGATTTCTGAAAATTTAGGAGTTAAGGTAAACTACGAGAGCGTTTCAAAAAAGATTACCCTTTCTTTTAAAAATAACACAATTATTTTAAAAGTTAACGAATTATACGCTTATGTGGGTGGCAAAAAAGCAAAGTTACAAATTCCGCCAATGATAATAAGTAACAGGGTTTTTGTTCCGTTAAGATTTATAGCGGAAAATTTTGAGGCAAAGGTTATCTGGGATGGACAAAACCGGATTGTCAGGATATACAAGAAAAACAACGAGATAAAAAATATTTACTGGGACGAAAATGAAGGGGTTTTAAATATTGAAGCGGAAAATCCTGTGGAATATTCAATTCAGGAAAAGGAAAATTCAATTATTTTAGATTTAACCGCAAAGGTTAAGGAAAATCAAAATTTTTATGTATATAACGGCAAGTTTTTAAAAGACGCACAACTATCTTTCACGGACATGGGAACCCGTCTTATTCTTGAAAAAAAAGAAGGGTTTATGTATGAATACTTTGTAAAAGATGGGGTACTAAAATTAAAATTTTTTACTATAATTGACGAACTGGAATACGCAAAAAGTACGGAAAGCTCAAAATTCACTATTAAAGTGCCGGCTAATACTGAATTTAAATACTTTACCCTTGGGTCGGTAAACAGCAATGATTACAGGCTGGTGCTGGACCTTTATAATTCTCGTCCGGCCTTCAATATTCCCAGGATTGATGGTGATAATTTTGTAAGAAGCATTAGATCCAGCCAGTTTTCCATAAATCCGGATATAACGAGAATAGTTTTCGATATTAAAAGAGAATTTAATTTCCTTGTAGAAAAAGAGGAAGAAGGGTTAATTGTAGAGTTTAGAAGCAATGCAAAGTTATTAGATGTCAGCATAGAAAATAAAGAGGGAAAAACTCAAATTATTTTTGGGCTTGATAAAACAACTGCGTATTCTATAAATGAGGATGTTTTAAGAAATACCCTGGTAATCGAAATGGATAAAACCAACTTAATATACGGGGGAAAAACACTGGATTTTACATTTTCTAACGGAATGAAAGGAAACGTTATTTTTGAGGAAGATGTAAATAACAATAAACTTGTAGCGAGGATTTATAAGGGGGATTACGGTCTTCACCATAATGTATTAACTTTGGATAATAAAATCATTATTGAATTCTCTTCTTTATCACTTTTTGGGAAAACGATTGTAATTGACCCGGGACATGGAGGTAGTGACCCCGGAGCCGTATATCAGGGTGTTTATGAAAAAGATATAAATCTTGATATAGCTTTAAGATTAAAAAAAGTATTAGAGGATAATGGTGCAAAAGTACTGATGACGAGAGAAAGCGATATATACGTTAATTTATACGCTCGTGCGGGTATGGCAAATGAAATAAATGCCGATTTGTTTGTAAGTATCCACTGTAATTCCAGTTTAAACCCTCAGACTTCGGGAGTACAGACCCTGTACTTTCCTACTATGGAAAAAAAGAGGTTTGCAGAGGTAATACAAAAAAGTATGGTGGAAGCTCTGGGCATAACAGATCTTGGCATTGTTGAAAGGACGGCTTTAGTGGTAATAAGAGAGACAAATATGCCTTCCTGCATTATTGAGGTCGCATTTATGAGCAATCCAAAGGACCTCTCCCTTTTGATGGACCCCAATTTCAGGCAAAAAGCTGCGGAGGGAATATTTAAAGGCATTCTCAGATTTTTACTTTATTGACAGATAAGAGGAGGTTTGATATTATACTTGTGATTAATTAAGGGGGTCTTATAAATGTCACCAATTGCAGGGTATTTATTTATATTTTTTGCCCGGGTGGCAGACGTTTCCCTCGCTACTATCAGGACCATAATGATTGTAAAAGGTCACAGGTTACAGGCTGCAGTCATCGGATTTTTTGAGGTAATTATTTACATAACTGCATTAACACAGGTGGTAGGAAAGTTAAATAATCCTTTAAATCTGCTTTCCTATGCTTTAGGTTTTGCCACCGGAAATTTTGTGGGCAGTTTTATTGAAGAAAAACTGGCTTTAGGATACACTACTGTTCAGGTAATAACTCAAAGGTCCCAGTTATGTGAAAAAATACGAAACTGCGGATTCGGCGTAACCACACTAAACGGTATGGGAAAAGAGGGGATAAGAGAGGTTTTAATGATTTCCACCGCAAGAAAAGACCTGCCCAATTTAATTTCTCTGATAGAGGAAGAAGACGACTCAGCTTTTATAACGGTTCTCGATACCAAATCGGCAAAGGGTGGTTATTTTAAACAGAATAAATAAATCATATTTATCCTTCTCCAAAATATATATAAAATTAGATATATTTTGGAGGAGGTAGATTTATGCCCAAAAAGCTCATTGCCGGGCTTCTGATTTTACTTTTGTTAGTTAGTTTGACGGGATGCAATATATTAACTTTTTTAAAAAAGGAAGATAGCAATAAAGAGGAAGCAATCCAGGGGAAAAGTGAGGACTTAAGAAAAACCGTCTTATACTATGTTAACGAGAATAATTTACTGGTTCCTGTTACCAAAAGTATTCCAAGGGTAGAGGGGATAGCAAAAGCTGCAATAGAAAATCTTATTGATAGGGAAGAAATAAGGACGCAGCTTTCCGATAAGGGATTAAAACCTACTCTGCCTGAAAATACGAGGATTCTGGGAATGACTATTAAAGACGGTGTGGCAAGGGTGGATTTCTGTAAAGAATTTTTAAATTTCAAGGATAAGATGGGAGAGAAAATCGCCTTACTGTCCCTGGTTTATACCCTGACTGAATTTCCCACAATAAATAAAGTGGAATTAATGGTGGAAGGAAAAAGTATAAAGAAAAGTACTTTCGGAACAAAATTAGATACTCCGCTTCAAAGAGAAAATATTAATCTTGAATCGGAAGGGCAAAATATAAATAACATGCAAAAAGTTACCCTGTATTTTAGAGGAACAAATAAAGAAGGCACCTTTAGCTACTTCGTCCCGGTAACAAGGTATGTAAAAAACTCAAATGATTTATTTAAGACTGCCCTTCAAGAATTAATAAAAGGCCCAAAACCTGAAATGGGATTATCTTCGGTTATACCCAAGGAAACAAAGGTTTTAAGCGTTGAAAAGAAAGACAATGAGGTCATAGCGAATTTTTCTAAGGAACTTGAAAATTTTGGAGGAGGATTGGAAAACGAACAAGCGGTGGTTAATTCCATAGTATTGACCCTTACTTCCTTTAAAGGGGTGGATAGAGTCACAATCCAGGTAGAGGGAGAGAAAACGGTGCTTTCTGAAGGCACGGTTTTGGACACTCCCATATTAAAACCGCTTTATGTAAATCCAGAAAGTATATAAAAATATTAATAACCATTGAGAAGGGAAGGGTAATATTGGTAAGAACTGATGGCAGAAAGAATAACGAAATAAGACCGGTCAAAATTATTCGTCATTACAACAAATACGCGGAGGGATCTGTTTTAATAGAATGCGGTGATACCAAGGTCATTTGCACTGCTACGGTGGATGATAAGGTACCTCCTTTTTTGCGCGGAAAGGGACAAGGGTGGATTACAGCAGAATATTCGATGCTGCCAAGGGCTACGGAAATTAGAAATGTTAGAGAAACCTTAAAGCCCAGTGGAAGAACGATGGAGATCCAGAGGCTCATAGGCAGAGCCCTTAGATCGGTAGTAAATTTAAACGACTTAGGAGAAAGGACCATTTGGATTGACTGCGATGTTATTCAAGCGGATGGAGGTACCAGAACTGCATCCATAACCGGAGCCTTTGTTGCGCTTGTGGATGCTTTGAAGCATTTAAAGGATAGCAAAATAATAAATTCTATCCCCGTTGATAGTTTTGTAGCTGCAGTAAGTGTGGGAATAGTAGAAGGAGAGAAGCTTTTAGATTTGAAGTTTGATGAGGATTCCAAGGCTCAGGTAGATATGAATGTAGTTATGACGGAAAAAGGTCAGTTTGTGGAAATACAGGGGACGGGCGAGGCATTCCCATTTACTAGAGAAGATTTAAACGAACTTTTGGATCTGGCAAAAAAAGGAATAGATGAGCTTATAATGGTGCAGAAAAATGTGTTAAAAGATCTTTTAAACGAGGTAGAAAATAAAGAGGTTGAAAATAAATGAAGCTTGTAATCGCCACATCGAATAAGGGAAAATTTAAGGAATTTAAAAAAATGCTATCCGATTTGCCTGTTCAATTGCTTTCTTTAATGGATTTCCCCGGTATTATAATTGATGAAAAGGGAAGCTCCTTCGAGGAAAACGCAATTTTAAAGGCTCTTGAGACTGCCAAGAAGACGGGATTACCCTCTCTTGGAGACGACTCGGGGCTGGAAGTAGAGGCTCTTAACGGAAGACCGGGTATATTTACGGCAAGGTACGCTGGAGAAAATGCCACATCGGAGGAAAATATAAAAAAGCTGCTTTTTGAACTGGAAGGAGTACCTTTTGAGAAAAGAAAGGCTCAATTTGTGTGCTATTTATGTTTTGCTTTGCCTGATGGCAGATTTTTTATGGAAAAAGGAATACTGAAAGGCTATATTACTCTGGCCCCTTGCGGCAGTAATGGGTTTGGTTATGATCCTGTTTTTTATGTACCCGAATTAGGGAAAACCCTGGCTGAACTGGATGAAGAAGTGAAAAATAAAATAAGTCATAGAGGTAATGCTCTTGAGAAATTAAGGAGGCACATACTTTGCGAATTGGGGTATTAAGTGATACTCATGGAAATATTAAATCCATCGAAAGAGCTGTGGATAAATTAAAGGATTCGGATATAATACTTCACGCGGGAGATTTATATCAAGATGTAGAGTACATAAAAGCAATTTTTGGAAAGGAAGTCATAGGGGTTTTGGGAAATTGCGATTTATATTATCCTTCGGAAGGAGAATTCGAGAAAGTTTTGAAACTGCAAAACAAAAGCATTTTTTTGACTCACGGACATTACTTTCATATTAAAGAAGATCTGGGGATGCTAATAAAGAAGGCAAAAGAATTGAAAGTAGATGCTGTGGTGTTTGGACATACCCACAAAACGTTAAATATAAAAATTGACGATATTGTTTTTTTAAATCCTGGAAGCCCTACTTTGCCAAGAGGAGGATTTTCTCCTTCCTGCGGGATGTTGGAAATTCAAGGGGGAGATATTACATCAAGAATTATTGAAATCTAAAAATTTATTGCCAAAGCTAAAATTTATTTTATTGATAGTTTGTAGTATCTTGACTCAAAAAAAAAATTATTGTATACTATACATTGTCCTTAAGGCTTCGAGGCATAGCGCAGTTGGTAGCGCACATGGTTTGGGACCATGGGGTCGGGGGTTCAAGTCCCTCTGCCTCGACCATAATATGCGGGAATAGCTCAGTTGGCAGAGCACCAGCCTTCCAAGCTGGGTGTCGCGGGTTCGATTCCCGTTTCCCGCTCCAAATTAGTAATGCGCCCGTAGCTCAGCAGGATAGAGCAACGGACTTCTAATCCGTGGGTCAGAGGTTCGAATCCCCTCGGGCGCGCCATTTTGTGGTGGATATAGTTCAGCTGGTCAGAACGCCAGATTGTGGCTCTGGAAGTCGTGGGTTCAAGTCCCACTATCCACCCCATTTTAAATACTGGGGCGTAGCCAAGCGGTAAGGCACGGGACTTTGGATCCTGCATCGTAGGTTCGAATCCTGCCGCCCCAGCCATGTGAGAAAATATAAACCACCAATCGCTTTTTTGCGAAAGGTGGTTTTTCTTTTTTAAAGTGATTTTTTACGACCTTTCATTTATTATTGAACCATTAAAAATTTTATTAAAAGAAAAAGAGGATTTTAGAAAGTTTTATCGAATATTACAATAGTTAATTAATTAAGTTAAAAAAGTATCCATAATTTATATAAAAATGTCTTCAAATACTGCAATAAAGGGTGATTACCATGTCAAAAATACCTGGAAATAGTAAATACGTTAAAAAAATAAATAGAATGACAGTTCTGAACATTATTAAACAGCATGAAGTAATTTCGAGATACGAGCTGGCGGAAAAAACGGGGCTAACCCCGCCTGCTATAACCGGTATAATCCGTGAATTATTAGAAATTGGCCTTGTAAAAGAGGTGGGGCTGGCAAAATCTCGCGGGGGGCGAAGACCGGTAAAAATTAAGTTTAACCCGGAAGCAGGGTATGTTCTCGGCATCGAAGTAACGCGCTTTGAAACTTCCATAGGAATTGGGGATTTAAAAAATGTTCCCGGTGAAATTAGTTTGGTTGAAATAGATATGACCGATCCCGAAGAAGGAATTCCGATTCTAATTAACTCCTTAAAAAGTATTATTGAAAGGAATTCATCCGAAGAGAAAACTTTTTTGGGAATAGGCGTTGCTTTCCCCGGACTTTTAAACGTAAAAGAGGGCATAGTAAAAAGATCGGTAAACTTAGGGCCTAAATGGAATAATTTCCCGATTAGAGAAGTAATTGAAAAACAGGTTGGTTTACCTGTATTTGTTGAGAATAACTCTAATGCTTCAGCTCTTGCAGAAAGGTGGTTTGGGGGAGCAATATCTTACAAAGACCTTGTATATATCAATCTCGGAGAAGGTATTAGTGCGGGCATAATTTTAGAGGACCGCATTTTGCAGGGGTTTCAGGGTCATGCGGGTGAAATAGGACATATGGTAATAATGGAAAATGGCCCGTTATGCAATTGCGGAAATCGCGGGTGTCTTGAGAGTATATGCGGTATTCCTGCAATATTACGAAGGGTAAATTCCGAGCTTCCCCTTATCAAGAATGATGATCCGTTAAAGGAAATATGGGAAAAAAAGGGTAAAGTTGGAACCAATGATATCTTAAATTGTGCATTGATAGAGGGATCCTACGCTCATGATCTTTTAAAACAAATTGCAAAATATGTTGGCCTTGCGATAGCTAATATAGTGAACTTTTATAATCCGGAAACCATTTTTATTGGCGGCAAGATGTCAAAAGTAGTAGAAATTTTCATGGATGTAATAAAGGAAACGGTTTATTCTCATGCTTTTCCTGAAATAGCAATTTCCACATCTATAAAGGTATCCTCCTTGGGGAAAAATTCCGGAGTTATCGGAGCCTGCGCGTTGGCTTTAAGAGAACTTTTTAGATCTAATTCGGATATTGTAGATTATATACAGTCAAAAGGGAAAAAAATGCAAAGTGAAGGAATTTAAGGGGGTGATGAAATAAGTAATAAATTTTTATTTAAAGTCATCTTTCTATTTTCTTCATTAATTAAAATTTAAGGGAGGTTTTGTAAATGTCACGCTTTTTTTCTAAAAAGGTTGTTGTTTTACTTTGCCTCACTTTATTAGTTTTTGTTTAAGGACAGGTTTATGCCTGGAATCCTACTATTGCAGGAGTTAAATCTGAAGATACAATTATAGTAAAAAATGGAAGACCTGAAATTTTAACGGTTTCGGCTAATTTTCCGACAAAAGAGGTAAACTGTGGAGAATTCGTAATTAAAAGACCCGATATCTTGATAAGATAAGAAATTAATATATTTATTAATTTTCTTAATTTTATAATGGAGGGAGTTAAATTGCCTATTTTTTTTCCTTTTTCAAAACAAAAAGGATACAAAGAAGTGGTCAAAGTAGGAGAGGATACAAAATATGTAGGATTGGGACTGTTGAATTTGGAAAATAACGAAAGCTATACTGATAAAACCGGCAAGGAAGAAAAGGTTCTGGTAATTTTATCCGGAAAGTGCAATGTAAAGGTGGGAGGACAATTCTTTAAAGATCTGGGAGGAAGGGAAAACGTTTTTTCAGGTAAAGCCACAGCAGTCTATATCCCAATTAATAGCGTTTATGAAATAGAGGAATCCGATGGTAAGAATGCTGAAATTGTTATTGTATCAGCTATTGCTGAAAAGCAGTACCAACCCTTTGTGGTAAACCCGGAGGATGTAATAGTGAATTTCCGGGGTAATGATGGCTACAGAAGGGAAGTTCACGATATTATCGTTGAAAAAGTGGAGGGCAAAGTTGATCGCATATTAGTTGGCGAAACCTTTTCATATCCGGGGCAATGGTCGAGTTATCCATCTCACAAGCACGATAAATACGATCCGCCTGTGGAAACAGAGATGGAGGAAATCTATTATTTCAAAGTATATCCAAAGGAGGGCTTTGGCGTCCAGGTAATTTATAACGATGATTTAACGCTAAGGGAGTCCTTCCTGGTAAAGGATGGGGACACGGTAGTAATAAAAGAAGGTTATCATCCGGTAGCAGCAGCTCCGGGATTTAAAGTTTATTATCTCTGGGTAATGGCAGGCCCTTACGGTAGAAAGTTGACTCCCAAAGATGACCCGAAGTTAGTGGATGCTATGAAAAATAACTAAGTCGTTTTGGGAGGAATGTAATATGGTAAAGCTAAACAAACAATTACTGAAGGGAAATTTCGAATTTCCTTCGGACTTAGAGGTTCAGGATTTTCCTGAAGATCTACCTGAAAAGGTTATTCAATTCGGTGAAGGCAATTTTTTAAGGGCTTTTGTGGACTGGATGTTTCATCAAATGAATAAAGCTCATTTGTTTAACGGTCGGGTTGTAGTTGTTCAGCCAATAGCTGAAGGGCTCGTAGAAAAATTAAATCAACAGGACGGGCTGTACACATTAATACTAAGAGGTCTGAAAGATGGAGTGCCTACAGAGATAAAGGAAATAATTAGTTCGGTAAGCAGGGGTATTAATCCTTACACTCAATGGGAAGAATTTTTAAGGTGTGCGGAGGATCCCAACATCGAGTTTGTAATATCCAACACCACCGAAGCGGGAATATATTACGATAAAAACGATAGCCTTGATAAAAGGCCTCCTGTGTCTTTCCCGGGGAAACTGGTGGCTTATCTATTCCACAGGTATAAGCATTTTAGCGGAGATCCAACAAAAGGGATGGTAATAATACCTTGTGAGCTTATTGATAGAAACGGTGACAACTTAAGAAAAATTGTTCTACAACTTTCAAAAGATTGGAATTTACCTGAAGAGTTTATAAAGTGGGTCGAGGAAAACAATATTTTTTTAAATACTCTGGTGGACCGTGTGGTAACTGGATATCCAAAGGATGAGATAACAGAAATTATATCAAAGCTTGGGTATGAAGACGAGCTTTTGGATACAGGAGAATTATTCCACCTCTGGGTAATAGAGGGACCAAAAGAGCTTTCTGAAAAACTCCCCTTTACAAAAGTAGGACTTAACGTTATATGGACCGATGATATGACGCCTTATAGAACCCGTAAGGTAAGGATTTTAAACGGTGCCCATACATCTTCGGTTCCGGCAGCTTTCCTTTATGGTCTTGAAACCGTTGGAGAAATGATGGACCATGATGTAATGGGTGAGTACGTCAAAAATATCATTTACGATGAAATAATTCCTTCAATTGACTTAGACAAGAAGATGCTGACAGATTTTGCTGATTCGGTTATAGAGCGATTCCGCAATCCATTCATAAAACATTACCTTATCAGCATACTTTTAAACTCTTCTTCCAAATTCAAGACGAGGGTTCTGCCATCCATAATCGAATACTATAGAAGATTTGGCAAATTACCCGAGAAACTCACTTTCTCTATGGCAGCACTTATTGCGGTGTATAAGGACGGAAGGGTAGAAGGCACATCAATGGTAGCTCGCAGGGAAAAAGGAGAATTTATAATGAAGGATGACCTCCCCGTTCTTCAATTTTTGGAAAACACCTGGAAAAAATTTAACGGGAGCTTAGAATCAGCTATTGAGGTTGCAAGAGAAGTACTCGGTAATATCGATTTGTGGGAAGAGGATCTCAATAATATACCCGGTTTTACAGAAAAGGTGGGGAATTACCTTTACCAGATAAGTGCCGAAGGAATAAGGGAAACCGTGCATAGACTGGTAAAGGGGGAAAGAAATATATGAAAATAATAAAAATTCACGAAGGAGACAATGTAGCCGTAACCTTAGAAGATGTAAAAAAGGGGGAGGCCCTGACCTCAGGGTCCTCCTCAATTGTAGCTTTAGAAGACATAGATAAAGGTCATAAAATTGCTTTAAGGGATATAAGAAAAGACGAGAATATAATAAAATACGGTTTCCCTATTGGTCATGCAATTTGCGATATTAAGGCCGGCGAATGGGTGCATACTCATAATTTAAAAACCAATCTGGGTGAAATCCTGGAATATGAATATCATCAACAAAATATAAAATTTGAACCTTTGCAATGCGATATAACCTTTAAAGGTTATCGCAGAAAAAATGGGAAAGTGGGAATTAGAAACGAAATATGGATAATACCAACGGTAAGCTGTGTAAACAGAAACGCTGAACTTATCGCAAAGCGTGCTGCCAGGGAATTCGAAGGTATTGGAGGTATAGACGGCATTTACGAACTTAAACACCCCTACGGCTGTTCCCAGCTGGGAAGTGACCTTTTTTGTACACAAAAAATACTTGCGGATCTTGTTAATCATCCCAATGCGGGGGGCGTATTGGTTCTGGGGTTAGGGTGTGAAAATAACAACGTAGAGGAGTTTAAAAAAGTCTTGGGAAATTACGATCAAGAGAGAGTGAAATTTTTAGTTGCTCAGGAAGTGGAAGATGAAATAGAGGCCGGTGTTAAACTTGTTAAAGAGCTAATTGAATGCGCATCGCAATTTAAAAGAGAAGAATGCCCCCTTTCGGATCTGGTAATAGGATTAAAATGTGGGGGTTCAGATGGATTTTCAGGAATAACCGCAAATCCGCTGGTGGGGGCTTTTTCCGATAAAATAATAGCCTATGGAGGCAGCACTATACTCACCGAAGTACCTGAAATGTTCGGTGCAGAAACTATCCTTATGGATAGAGCAAAAAACAAAGAGGTATTTGAAAAAATAGTAAATCTTATAAATAATTTTAAAGGGTATTTTATGAGCTACAACCAGCCCATCTATGAAAACCCTTCACCCGGTAATAAAAAAGGAGGAATCACTACCCTTGAAGAAAAATCCTTGGGGTGTACTCAGAAGGGAGGAACGAGTCCGGTTGTAGATGTCCTGGAGTACGGCGATGTAATAAAAGAGAAAGGGTTAAATTTATTAAGTGGCCCGGGAAACGATATGGTAGCCTCTACTGTGCTGGCAGCAGCAGGCTGTCAAATAATCCTTTTCACTACAGGACGCGGAACGCCTCTTGGAACCGTTGTTCCTACGGTAAAAATAGCCACAAATAGTGAGATTTATAAGAAAAAATTAATGTGGATGGACTTTGATGCCGGTAGATTACTTTCGGGGGAAACCATGGAAAAATTGCTGAAAGACCTTTTAGAATATGTTATAAAAGTGGCCTCGGGTATGCCTACTAAATCAGAATTAATGGGTTTCAGGGAGATTGCAATATTTAAAAACGGGGTAACGCTGTAGCAGAAGCATTATGCGTTGATGGAGGATGGCTTGCAAGATAAAATCAGGAATTAAAATAAAAATTTGCTATTGCCTAATTAATAATTTTAAATTATAATTATATAGCGTGTAGAATGAGATTTCTTCTGGGCCATTAGCTCAGGCGGTAGAGCACCTGACTTTTAATCAGGGTGTCGGAGGTTCGAGTCCTCCATGGCTCACCATGCGGGCGTGGCGGAACTGGCAGACGCGCTAGACTTAGGATCTAGTGGTAACCCCGTGGAGGTTCAAATCCTCTCGCCCGCACCATAATAGGAATGGGAAACCTCGGTATATTGCCGAGGTATTTGTTTATTATTTTTGTATTTTATAGATTGTAAATTTTATTTATGTTATAATAAAAAAGCAATAACGGAAGTGGAAAGAGTGAGGAGGAGCATAATGAAAGTAAATTTGGAAAAAATAGAAAATAATGTCGCTACCCTAAAAATTGAGGTAAACGAGGAAGAATTTGAAAAGGCTCTCGAAAAATCTTTCAAGAAGAATGCCAAAAGATTTAATGTACCCGGTTTCAGACGCGGAAAAGCACCAAGAAGTATTGTAGAAAGGTATTATGGCCCGGAAATACTTTATGAGGATGCAGCTGAATTCGCACTGTCGGAAGCGTATAAAATTGGAATAGAAGAAAATAAATTGGAACCCGTTGATCATCCCGATTTTCAAATTGAGCAAATTGAAAAAAATAAACCTTTAATAGCAACTGCAAAAGTTACATTGAAGCCCGATGTAGAAATAGATGGCTATAAAGAATTAGAAGTAGAAAAAATTGTATATAATGTTAAAGAAGAAGATGTGGAAAGAGAATTGAGAGAATTACAGGAGAAAAATGCGCGTTTCATTAATGTGGAAAGACCTCTTAAAGAGGGCGATTTGGCGGTTATAGATTTTGAGGGCTTTATCAATGGTGAACCTTTTGAGGGCGGTAATGCCCAGAATTATCCGTTAACTGTTGGTTCGAAAACTTTCATACCGGGTTTTGAAGAGAAGCTCATAGGTATGATGCCTCAGGAAACAAGGGAAATTACCGTTACCTTCCCCGAAAATTATCACAGGGAAGATTTAAAAGGTAAAGAAGCTACTTTTAAGGTTACCTTAAAGGAAATCAAGGAAAAAGAATTAATGCCTCTTGATGATGAATTTGCCAAGGATGTAAGTGAATTTGAAACGCTCGAGGAATTAAAAAAAGATTTAAAGAATAAACTGGAAGAGAGAGCCAAGGAATTTGAAGAGAGCTCTCTGAAGGGCTCTATTTTAAAGAAGCTTTTGGAGAAAGCCAAGGTGGAAATTCCCCAGGTGATGATTGACAGAGAAATAGAAAGGCTGATTTATGATTTTGCTGTAAGTTTGAGGCTTCGCGGTATTGATTTAAAGGATTACCTTGAAGCAGTAAAACTTACACCGGAAGAGTTTAAAAATAAATTCCAGGATAGGGCTATTGAAAATATAAAAACCTCATTAGTCCTGGAAAAAATAGCAAAACTTGAGAATATTTCCGTTTCCGAAGAAGAACTGGATCAGGAGTTACAAAAATACGCGGAAAAAGCTAATAAATCTTTAGCTGAGTATAAAAAAACTCTAAAAGAGGAAAACATAGAATATATTAAAGATAGGATATTAACCGATAAAATTTTTAAATTCTTGATCGACAACGCAAAAGTAACAGAAAAAATAGCTGATAGTATATATAAAGAAGGAGAAGAAGAAAAAACTGAATAAAAAAATAAAAATTAAAGGGAGGCAATATTATGAGCCTTGTTCCAATTGTAGTGGAACAAACCAATAGAGGGGAAAGGGCTTACGATATATATTCAAGGCTTTTAAAAGAAAGAATAGTTTTTATCGGAACCCCAATAGACGATACCGTGGCAAGCCTTGTGATAGCTCAACTTCTCTATCTTGAATCGGAAGACCCCGATAAGGATATCTATCTATATATTAATTCTCCCGGCGGTTCTGTAACAGCCGGACTTGCTATTTACGATACCATGCAGTATATTAAGCCCGATGTCTGCACCATGTGCATGGGACTTGCGGCCAGTATGGGAGCGGTGCTTTTGGCTGCCGGAGCTCCTAAAAAGAGGTTTGCCCTTCCTAACTCAAGAATAATGATTCACCAGCCCTGGGGCGGAGTTCAGGGTAGGGCCATTGATATTGAAACTCATGCAAAAGAAATATTGCATTTAAGAGGTATTTTAAATGAGATTTTAGCAAAACATACCAATCAACCCATCGAAAAAATTGAAAGAGATACTGACAAAGATTATTTTATGTCAGCTCAGGAGGCGAAAGAATACGGGCTAATAGACGAAGTAATATTTAAAAGGGTTAAAAGCTAACAAGACGAGGTGATAAAATGTTTAAATTTAACGACGAAAAGGGGCAGCTAAAATGCTCTTTTTGCGGTAAAACCCAGGATCAGGTTAAAAAGTTGGTGGCTGGCCCCGGCGTGTATATTTGCGATGAATGCATCGAACTATGCAACGAAATAATAGAAGAAGAATTCAGCGATGATAATAAAATGGACTTTACCGATATACCTAAACCCAATCAAATAAAAGAGATTTTGGATCAGTATGTCATAGGCCAGGAAAAAGCCAAAAGGATATTATCCGTTGCAGTATACAATCATTATAAGAGAATAAATTCCAATGTAAAGTTAGATGACGTGGAACTTCAAAAAAGTAATATAATTATGCTTGGCCCAACAGGAAGCGGCAAAACTTTACTTGCACAGACTCTTGCAAAGATTTTGAATGTGCCTTTTGCCATTGCCGATGCAACATCCCTTACCGAAGCCGGTTACGTTGGGGAAGACGTGGAAAATATTTTATTAAAGCTCATTCAGGCTGCTGATTACGATATAGAAAGAGCCGAAAAAGGAATAGTGTATATAGATGAAATAGACAAAATAGCACGAAAATCAGAAAATCCATCAATTACGAGGGATGTTTCGGGTGAAGGGGTACAGCAAGCTTTACTAAAAATCCTGGAAGGGACCATAGCAAGCGTTCCTCCTCAAGGCGGACGAAAACACCCTCATCAGGAATTCATTCAAATAGATACTACCAATATACTTTTCATATGCGGCGGTGCTTTTGAGGGTATAGAAAAAATCATCGCCAACAGATTGGGGAAAAAAGGGATAGGTTTTGGAGCAGATATAAGAAGCAGAGAAGATAAAAATGTAGGGGAGATTTTAAGCCACATTATGCCGGAAGACCTTCTTAAGTTCGGAATGATTCCGGAATTTGTGGGAAGGGTACCAATTATCGTTACCCTGGATGCCTTAGATGAGCAAGCTTTGATTAGAATATTAAAGGAACCAAAGAACGCTCTGGTAAAGCAGTATCAAAAATTATTTGAAATGGATAACGTTCAATTAGAGTTTACCGATGAAGCCCTCGGTTTGATAGCCCAGGAAGCATTAAAGCGAAAGACCGGTGCAAGGGGCTTAAGGGCAATTATGGAAGAAATTATGATGGATGTAATGTATGAGATACCATCCAGACAGGATATTGCAAAATGTGTTGTAACAAAGGAAGTCGTATTAAAAAAGGAGCCTCCAATTCTTGTAACATCTGAAAGAAAAAAAGGAAAGAAAAAGGAAGTAACGGCATAAACGCAAGCTTGAAAGCTTGCGTTTTTTTTATGAAATCCTTTCCAGGATAAATTTATTTTTATTTGCTAATAATATTAAAAGCCGGATTCTGGAAAGGGAGGTGAGGCTTTTGAATAGTTCTTCAAGTTTTTTGACCTTAATCCAAATTGCCTTTGTGGTCATAGTGGGGCTGTATTTTTTAAATTTGCTAAAGAGCCAGCAGGGGAGCAGGATTACCGTAGATAGGGAATCGAAAAAAGAGCTGGAAAAATTAAGGAAACTGAGAGAAATCTCCCTTACAGAACCGCTTGCAGAAAAAACAAGGCCTACAACTTTTGAAGAAATTATCGGTCAGGAAGAAGGGCTGAAAGCTTTAAGAGCAGCTCTGTGCGGTCCAAACCCTCAGCACGTAATAATTTACGGTCCCCCGGGGATAGGAAAGACGGCGGCGGCAAGGCTGGTGCTGGAAGAAGCAAAAAAATGTCCCGAGTCCCCCTTTGGGCCTGATGCAAAATTTGTTGAAATTGATGCCACCATATCCCGGTTTGACGAAAGGGGTATAGCCGACCCATTAATAGGGTCGGTGCACGATCCCATTTATCAAGGGGCAGGCCCTTTGGGCATTGCCGGAATCCCTCAGCCTAAACCCGGTGCAGTTACAAAAGCCCACGGAGGTATTCTTTTTATAGATGAAATAGGAGAATTGCATCCCGTTCAAATGAATAAATTATTAAAGGTTCTGGAAGACAGGAAGGTTTTTTTAGAAAGCGCTTATTATAACAGCGAGGACCCCAATATACCCCTTTACATCCACGATATATTTCAAAATGGATTACCTGCAGATTTTAGGCTGGTGGGAGCTACCACCAGAAGCCCTAATGAGATACCGCAAGCAATACGCTCAAGGTGTGTAGAAATATTTTTTAAACCCTTATCACCGGAAGATATAGGGACAATTGTAAAAAATGCGGTGCAAAAAATTAATTTCGAAATTAAGGAAGAGGTTATTGATTTAATCAAAAAATACGCCACCAATGGAAGAGAAGCCGTAAACATAGTTCAGATGGCCGCAAGCATTGCAATTCTTGAAAAAAGAAAAAATATAGGTCAAAAGGATGTGGAATGGATAATCAACTGCGGACAGTATACTCAAAGACCTGATAAAAAAATTCCCGAAACTCCTCAGGTGGGACTTGTGAACGGACTTGCGGTTTACGGTCCAAATCTGGGAATACTTATTGAAATTGAAGCGACAGCTATTCCAGTGCAAAAAGGAGAAGGTAAAATAATAGTTACGGGCATTGTGGAAGAAGAAGAAATGGGAGGAGAAGCTTATAAATTAAGGAGAAAAGGTACGGCAAGGGGATCTGTTGAAAATTGCCTTACGGTAATGCGAAAATATTTGGGGGTGGACCCCAGGGATTTTGACATTCACTTAAATTTTCCGGGCGGTATTCCATTGGATGGGCCATCCGCAGGAATTGCGGTTGCAACGGCAATATACTCTTCAATAAAAGGGTTACCGGTAAAAAATACCGTTGCCATGACAGGTGAGATTTCTATAAGGGGAAATGTTAAACCGGTAGGAGGAGTAACCGCAAAAATAGATGCTGCGATAAAAGCAGGGGCAAAAGAAATATTGATACCGAAGGAGAATTATCAGGAGATATTTAAAACAATAGATGGAACTAATATAATTCCTGTAGAAAGAATTGAAGAAGTAATAGATTTAGCCATTTTATGGGATAAAAAGGCCGAGGAAAAGGGAATATTGGCACTCGTTAAATAGAAAATAAGCCATATTTTTCCAAAAAGGAAAAATATGGCTATATTTTATATAAAAAATTAAAATAATAAATAACAAAAAGGATATTAGCACAAATAATAGAATTAAAGTAATATATAATATTTTAATATTTTTAAAAAAGTAGAACGGGATGGGTGAGGGAAATGGATAGGTTGAAAGGAAAGGTTGCCTTAATAGCGCCGAATTCTTACGTTGCAAACCTTGCATTGAAGGTTTCTAAAGGTTTTGGGGACATTATTGAAATTTATGAAGGCAACTTAGAAGAAGGTGTAAAAGCGGCAAAAAGGGCTTTGACCAAAGGATGCAAGGTAATAATCAGCAGGGGTGGAACAGCCTTAATGATAGAAGAAGAGCTGGATGTTACCGTTGTACCCATTTCTTTTACTTCTAATGACCTGATAAAGACGATTTCGAAAATCAAATTAAATGATAATGTTATTGGGATAATTGGGTATAAAAATCTGATAGAAGAAATTAATGAAATTGAAAATTTACTGGATTACAGAATATATTTTTCCGAAATCAGGCACCATAAAGAAATCGAGGAAAAAATATTGGAACTTTATAAAAGATTCGGAGTAGAAAATTTTATTGGCGGTGAAGCAGTAGTAAAAATAGCTGAAGAATTGGGGCTAAAAGGCATTTTAATGGAATGCGGTGCCGGTGCTATTAAAAGGGCGATATCGGAAGGTATCAGGATTGCGAAAATAATTGTAGAGCTGAACGAAGAGCGAATGCAGCTCAGGGCAATTGCGGAACACAGCAGTGATGGAATAATTTTGCTGGATGAAATGGATAGAATTAAATATATTAACCCTTCGGCTCAAAGGATTTTAATGATAAATTACGAGGATATGCTGGGTGAAAATGTTTTAAATTATATTAGTTCGCAAAAAATTATAGATGCGGTAAAAAAGAAGGAACAAGTAATTGCAGAATATGATCAAATAAAAAATACGAAAGTAATTTTTAATTATGTTCCTTTAATTGAAAATAATAATAAAATCGGAAGTATTATTTCCTTTAATGATATTTCAAAAATAGAGGAATTAGAGAGAAAAATAAGAAAGGAACAATATACAAGAGGTTTTGTGGCAAAATATACTTTTAACGATATTATCGCAACAAGTGAGAGAATGAAAAATATTATTGAAATGGCGAAAAGGATTTCTAAAAATGATACTACTATTTTGATTACCGGGGAATCAGGGACCGGAAAAGAATTAATGGCTCAAAGCATTCATAATGAAAGTTTAAGAAAACACGGCCCCTTTATTGCGGTTAATTGCGCTTCATTACCTAAAAATCTCCTTGAAAGTGAACTTTTTGGGTACGCGGAAGGAGCTTTTACAGGTGCTAAAAAAGGAGGTAAACCGGGTCTTTTTGAACTGGCACATATGGGCACCATTTTTCTCGATGAAATTGCGGACATGCCTTTGGACCTCCAGGCTCATCTTTTAAGGGTAATTCAGGAAAAAGAGGTTTCCAGGATAGGAGACGATAAGGTCATTCCGATAGATGTCAGGGTAATTGCGGCTACAAATAAAGATTTAAGAAAATATGTATCGGAAGGAAAATTCCGGGAAGATTTATATTACAGGTTGAACGTTATAAATATTAAAATGCCGCCTTTACGAGAAAGAAAGGAAGACATTCCTTTGTTAATTAAATATTTTTTGAGCATATACGCGTCAAAAAATAAAATGGCTCCTAAAAAAGTTAATGAGGAAGCAATTAAAATTCTTAAAAATTATTCATGGCCGGGGAACATAAGAGAACTTCAAAATTTTATCGAAAGATTAATGCTTACGGTAGAAAAAAATGTAGTAGATGAAAAGGATGTTTGTGAAATTTTGGATATAGATAAAGAATGTATATATGACCCATCTTCAGGTGCAATGGAAAAGTATTTGGAAAGTGGAATTAATAATATTGGTGAAAAAATGAACAAAGGAATATTAAATAGAATGGAAAAAGAGTATATATTAAAGATATTAAAAGAGGTTAATGGCAATAGAAAAAAAGCAGCAGAAATACTGGGTATCAGCACGACTACTCTATGGAGAAGGTTAAAAGAATTAAATATTAATTATTGAAATGCAATGGAGATTAAATATTGAAATACTCCATTAATCAATATTTTCAATATGAAATTATTAATTTTCAAAATGAAATAAAAATAATTATTAATTTTGTACATTACTTGAAAATCAAGGTTGATTTGGATGGCATTTTTTTTGCAATAATTTAATAATAGGAATATTAAAAAACAATTTTAATTAAAGATAAATAAGACATATGCCAATATTTATTAAAGTAAATATTTATATTTAGTTTTTAAACAAATTAATAAATGAAATTATCAAAATTTATAAAAGGAGGTGTAATATAGTCAAAAATCAAAATAAAAAAAATATAGAAAATATTAACATATTTTGGAGGTGTAAGAATGAAATATAAACTTTCCACAGGATCTATGGATAAAGCTGATAAGATATATTTCCAAAACATGACCGGGCGACAGGTGGAAGAAAGGTTAAAAGAAAATGATATTATCATAATACCCATAGGTAGCACCGAATATCATGGAAAAGGCCAGTGCTACGGAGAAGATACTTTTATAGTTACCAGGATTGCCGAAACGGTTGCAAAAGAAACCGGGTGTACGGTGTCTCAACCTGTGTGGTTTGGCTCACATCCCTGGAACCAAATGGGTATGCCGGGGACGATAGTAATCCCGGAAGTAACCTTTGTAAGTTATCTTAGAGCAATAATCGCCGGCTACTGGAATGCGGGGTTCAGGAAGCAGATATTGATTAACGGACATGGCCAGGAGTATATAATTCCAAATGCCATTCAGGAATTCGGTAAAATGTATCAGGTTCCGGCAGTAATTTGTATGGTAAACTGGCCGACCGTCATTGCCCAGGAACTAAAGGACAAAGCTCACGGCGGTCCATGGGAAACTCCCTTCAGGCATGCCGATGAGGTAGAAGCTTCTTTTTCATTGGCTTTGTTCCCGGAAATGAATAACAAAGAGGATATGGAAGACAGCACTCCTGTAGGTTTTATGCCCGAAGGCCATGTGGATAAGGGTGGAGATATATATCAATATCCAATTCCAGGACATGCCCAGATAGGGATGGGTGGTTTGGAAGTAATACTATATCCTCAGGGTGTAATCGGGAAACCCACTCTTGCCGATGCTAAAAAAGCCGAAAAGGGAATTGAGATGATTATAGATTACCTAATTAAATTACATAACGATATTCGCGAAAAATTCCCGCCCGGTAAATTGCCCGATATTAACCTTGTTACCGAAAGGGATAAAGAATTAATAGAAGCGGTAATTAAAGGCCCCTTCAAAGGTGGTAAGAGCATATATTCCTTAGGGTACCCTTCATGAAAATAAAAAAATTGGCCAAAGGAGGATAAGATAATGGAATCCAAAAAAGATATCTTTTTTCAAGTAGTTGCCGACAGAAGAAGCATAAGAAATTATACCAATGAAAAAATTTCTGAAGAAGATTTGAGGTTAATTCTTGAAAGTGCGCGGTTAGCTCCATCGGGAGAAAATGCTCAGCCCTGGAGATTTATAGTTGTTAGAGACGAGGAAAGCAAAAAATTCCTTGCAAGAATCTCAAAAAATGCAAGCGGCAGGAGATTTACGGGCGAATTTTTAAGCAAACAAATGCAGGAAAGGTTTAAATCTCTGGAAGATGAGGAAAAGAAAATTGCTGCTTTCAAAAAATTGACTTCCGGTGATGTATCGGGTTTTGTAAGTGAAGGGGACCTAATTTTAATGGTAATCGGTAAAAAGGATGTTTGGGATTTGCCTTACGACACTTCAGCCGCGATAGAAAATATATTGTTAACCGTTACCAGCCTGGATTTAGGTTCTTGCTGGGTAATAGCACCATGTATCGATATTAGGGATGAGCTGAAGGTAAAGGAATATTTTAAAATTCCTGAAGAATACAAGGTAATAAGCATTCTTTCCATTGGAAAACCCTCGAGAATACCCAATCCGCGTCCAAGGATACCGCTGAAAGATTTGGTATTCAATGAAAAATTCGGCGAAGCCTATTATTCCGAGTAAAGAAGGAGGGTATGAATATGAATTTTTTAGAAAAATTCAAGGATGAATTAATATTTGAAGTACAAAAGGAGTTCTGGAATGAAAGAGGAAAAGGTGCCAGATATAGATTGACCAGAATAGGCGTAGATTTTGCGGAAAGAGAACTGGGAGAAAAGATTAAGGATAAGAAAAATATAAAAAAATGGTTGATAGACAATGGATTTTGCGAAGATATTGACATTACTGAAAATGAAATTTCGATGACGATGATCGTTAAAAATTGCAGCTTACTGGAAATTAAAAATATGTTTAAAAAAGCCAATATTAAACCCCTCTCCTGCCCGTTAGCCAATATATTTATGTACTGCTTGGAATTAAATAGCGGGCTCTCACCGGAATTATTACCCATTGAAGAAGACGAAAATGGAAATTGCAAAGTAACATTGGCTAAAATGGCAACCTCTGAAATAGTAAAGAGGTGATTTGTTTGAATAATAAGGTAAAGAGCTTATCTGAAGTGGTAAGCCAGATACCCGATGAAGGGGCGGTAATTGCTTTTGGTGGTTTTGCCATAGCAAGGAATCCTATAGCTTTTGTACTGGAAATGATCAGACAGCAAAAAAGAAAACTAAGGGTTTATCAAATAGTTGCTGGAATGGACACTGATCTGATGGTGGGAGCTGGATTGGTGGAAAGATTGGAGTACAGCGGCGGTTCCCTTGATAGATTCGGCAGGCTCGAAAGAATTAACGAAGCAATAGATAAGGGTAAGTTAGATGTAAGGGAATATACGGGTATGAGTATGTCCTTAAGATTCCTGGCAGGTTCTATGGGTGTTCCTTTTATCCCCACAAAAACTTTACTGGGGACCGATATGTTGAGGATATTGGTGGAAAAAAACGATGATGCTGTAAGGGTTGAAAATTCTCCCTTTGATGGTGAAAGATACGTATATCTTAAAGCAATACAACCGGATTTTGCGGTTATACATGCGCAATATGCGGATGAAAAGGGGAATGTGATAATTGAAGGACCTTATTGGGATGTGGAAACGGCAAAATCTGCTAAAAAACTATTTGTAACCGTTGAAAAAATTGTATCAACGGAATTCATTAAAAGATTTCCCGAAAAGGTAGTTATTCCGAGCATGTACACGTCAGCCGTGATTGAAATGCCTTTTGGAGCATTTCCCACTTCGGTTTACAAATTCTATGATTATGATCAGAAGTTTTTAATGCAGTATGCTGAGATAAACAAGAACAAAGATGAATTTGAAAAGTTCATAAATGAATTTGTATTTGGAACAAAAGACTTTGTAGAATTCTTAGAAAAAATTGGGGGCATAAGGCGTCTCAATGAAATCTTAGCAGATCCGGTATACGGATATTAAGAGGGGTGATATTGTATGACTATTAATTTCACTACAAATGAGCTTATGGCTGTAACCGCTGCAAGGCTTATTAATGATAATGAAAATGTGGTTGTAGGTTTAGGTTTACCCCAGATTGCCGCACTGCTTGCTAAGAATACTCATGCTCCCAATCTAAACATAATATACGAAATCGGTGTTATCAATCCGGAAGCTGAAGAGATGGGTGTTGGTATTGCCGATCCAAGGTTATGGTATAAAAGCGAGTATTTTACAAGCTTTGTTGGAACCTTAGGAAACGTCCTGCAAAAAGGGCTTGTGGATGTGGGATTCTTGGGAGGATTGCAGACCGATAGATTCGGAAATATAAACAGCACTCTGGTTAGATCTGAAAAGGGAATAAGACATATTAATGGGAGCGGTGGAGCTGCCGATATAGCGAGCTTGGCCAGGAGATTATTGATTATAATGAAGCACGATAAAAGGAAATTGGTAGAAAATGTGGATTATATAACGAGTGTTGGGTATCTAAGCGGCGGTAATTCCCGAAAAGAAAGCGGTCTACCCATGTGTGAAAATATAACTATCATTACAAATCTTTGTGTTTTCGGTTTTGATGAAAATAGATCAATAAAGCTACTTTCAATACATCCCGGTGTTTCTGCTGAAGAAATAATCGAAAATACGGGGATAAAAATTGAAATTCCCGAAGGAATAAAAATTACCGAGGAGCCTACGGAAGAGGAGATAAATTTATTAAGGACGACAATAGATCCGTTGAAACTTTACATTAAATAACGAAGGGAGGATGATAGGGTTTTCTTTAAAAAAAATTTAATCTGGGAGGTTTTCCGGGATGAAAAAAGTAAAAATGATTTCCCTGCTTCTCATTATCGCTTTGCTAACATCCATATTATACGGGTGCGGTCAAAAGCAGCAGGCAAACCAGCAACAGCAGAATAAACCCAAATACCCCGAAAGGTCTATAAACGTAATAGTAGGTTTCCCTGCAGGTGGACCTACCGATTTGATCGCCCGCGGAATTATGCCTATTGTTCAGGAAAAGCTGGGCGTAGGTATAGGAGTTACTAATATGCCGGGAGCCGCAAGTGCTACTGCTGCTTCCCAAGTATTGTCCCAGCCCAAGGATGGATATACACTCTTTTTTGGTTCGGAAATCATGTCTACATGGCAGACAATGGGAACAATTGACCTGAGCCCCACAAGAGACTTTATACCGGTCAAAATAGTCGCTCAGGCCATTCCGGTACTGGCAGTCCCACCGAATTCAAAATTTGATAAGGTAGAAGATTTTATAAAGTTTGCAAAAGAAAACCCGGGTAAATTGAGGATAAGTACCGCTGGTCCCGCTACAGTTCCACATATATCAGGACTCCTTCTCGAAAAAGAACTCGGCTGCAAATTTACATTCGTTCCCTATGAAGGTGGAAGACCTGCGATAACAGCTGCAATGGGCGGCCAGGTGGATGCAACGATAGAAATGGTTCAATCAATGGTGGAAGCCCATAAATCTAAACAGATAAAGATTCTTGCTTCCTTTACCAATGAGCCTATTGAAGGGCTTGATATCCCGGCAATCGGAAAAATTTTCCCAGAGCTTTCCAAGTACTTACCTTATGGTCCATATTTTGGTCTTTTTGCAGCAAAGGATACACCGCAGGAAATTATCGATGTTTTAAAGAAAGCCATGGATGAATCTATTAAGGATCAAAGATGGCTGGATTACTGCAAGAAACTTTATCTAATACCCGTAGACTACAGCGGACAAGAAGCGATAAAATTCCTGGATAATTGGACTGCAAAATCAGCCTATATACTGTTCGATGCCGGTGTTGCAAAAAATAATCCGGAACAGTTTGGGATAAAAAGACCCAACTAAGGTTTAAATAAAAAGAAATCTTCGCCCCCTATGGAAAATAGGGGGCGAAGACTAAAAAGTAATCTTAAAAAAAGGAGGATTTATATGCTCTACGTGGACAAGGAAAAATGCGAGGGATGTGAAGCATGTGTAGCCGTTTGCGGGACGGGAGCTGCTCAAATAATTGATGGAAAATCGGAAATAGATGTAAATCAATGTGTAGAGTGTTACGCATGTAAAAACGTATGTCCCTATGAAGCTATATTAGAGAAAAATTAGAGGTGAAAATAAATGGATTATTCCAAATTACTGGATGTAATATCCATTATTTTGACATCAATTATTTGTTTCCTGGTGTTTTTTAATTTATATACCATCTCTTCTTCTCAGAACATTCCTCTAATTTCTGTGGAATCACCGATAATTTTTCCATTTTTAATAGGAGTAACTTTATTAATTTTATTGCTTATTATTATATTCAATCAATCGAAATTCTGGAAAAATTACAGGGAAGATAGCGAATACAGAAAAAATGTCATAAATGAATTAAAGGATGTTTTGTTTTACTTTGCGGGATTGGTTATATATATTTCTTTTTTAAAAAAGCTTCATTTTAATGTATCCACGATAATATTTACCGCTTGTGTAATGATTTTATTTGCAAGAAAGGAATTAAATATAAAGAAAATTTTTCAGGTTGTTCTTTCATCGGTAGGTTTGGTAATGGTAATAGATTTTGTGTTCAGCGGTATTTTTAAGATAATCCTGCCGTAGCTGAAAAAGGAGGATTTTAAATGAGCATATTTTTAATCTTATACATGGCGGTTGGTGCAATCATCGGCTTAATAATGGGTGCTTTGCCTGGATTAACAGTTACTATGACCATAGTCCTGGTAGTTTCTTTGACCTTTGGGTGGCCTATGATAGATGCTCTGGCGTTTATTATAGGTGCTTTTTGCGGAGGGGTTATGGGAGGGTCTATTTCAGCCATTACCTTAAATATTCCGGGAACGGCTGCGGCAGTGGCAACAGTATTTGACGGATATCCATTAAAAAAGCGAGGAGAAGCTCCTGTAGCCTTGGGATTGGCGCTTTTTGTAAGTTTTATCGGTGGATTGCTGGGGATATTGTTCTTGGCCATATTTGGTCCGCTGATAGGGAGTATTGCTTTAAAATTTGGGAGTCAGGAGTATTTTTTAATATGCTTGTGGGGTCTAAGTTTGGTAGCCATTTTAAGTAAAGAAAATATAATAAAAGGATTTGCTGCTGCCTGTATAGGTTTAATAATTTCTTTTATTGGAATGGATCCTATTACGGGCTTGATGAGATTTACTTTCGGCTCTCCTCTTTTAAGCGGTGGAATAAACTATATTGTTGCTATGATAGGTCTTTTTGGAATGAAGGAAGTTTTCGTACAGTTAAGCAGCAAGAAAACTTTTAAAGTGGATAATTTTCATTACAATATAAAAGATCTTTTTCCCAAAATGGACGTGGTTAAAAAGACCTTAAAGTGTTTTTCCTGGTCAGCTCCTATAGGAGCGATAATAGGATTGCTTCCGGGAACGGGTGGGGATATAGCTTCCCTCGTCAGCTATGGCGTGTCAAAGCAGTTAATTAAAGAACCGAGCAGGCCCTTTGGCGAAGGTGCTTATGAAGGGGTTGCCGCTCCGGAAATAGCAAATGACTCAGCTATTGGCGGTGCAATAACTACACTTTTAACTCTTGGAATACCAGGAGACTCGGTAACCGCTGTTATGTTGGGTTCCTTTTATCTTCATGGATTATTGCCCGGACCTACCTTTATGATGACCGAGAAAAAATATTTTTACATGATAATAGTATTTTTAATAATAAGTGAGTTTATCGCTTATTTCCTGGGAATTCTGGGAAGCAATGCGATGTTAAGAATGCTTAACTTTCCAAAATGGTTTTTACTTCCTTTTATATCAATTCTCTGCGTGGTTGGTTCCTATGCGTTGCAGAACAATATCTACGATGTCCTTTTTATGGTAATATTCGGATTGCTCGGGTACATTTTAGAAAAATCCGGATATCCGGTTAGCCCCATAGTTCTTTCGATAATATTGGGGCCGATGATTGAAACAAACTTTAGAAAAGCATTAATCAGCACTGGCGGAATGGGGAGTTTGTTGTTATCTTTTATCACAAGGCCAATAAGCCTTATACTCCTGGTTTTGATAATAGCCACCTTTATTACACAAACGGTTCTTATGAAAAAGATTGTCAATAATTGAAAGGAGGTAATAGCAAATGAATAAGATAATCAGGGTAAACATGAAGACAAAAGAAGTGAAAATAGAAGAACCAAAAAAGGATTACGAACTTTTAGGTGGTAGAGCGCTAACCTCAAGAATAATATATGATGAAGTTGAACCGGAATGCGATCCTTTGGGTGAAAAAAACAAGTTAGTAATAGCACCCGGTTTGCTTTCCGGGACGGCGGTATCCAGCTCAAGTAGAATATCGGTTGGTTGCAAAAGCCCGCTGACCAACGGAATTAAAGAAGCCAATAGTGGCGGTTTGATAGGGACCTACCTTTCAAAAAATGGAATTAAGGCAATCGTAGTCGAAAATTTACCCGATGACGAAAATTCATATGTTTTGGAAATAGATGAGGAAAAAATTAGCCTTACTTATGACAACCAATTAAAATTCTCAGGCACCTATGAAACTGTTGAAAAGCTATTTAAAAAATACGGCGAAGATATTGCAATCCTGTGCATTGGCCCTGCAGGCGAAAGAAAAATGCGTGCCGCAAGCATTGCAGCCTCCGATCCTAACGGCGAATTAAAATTTGCCGCAAGAGGCGGAGTAGGGGCCGTAATGGGGAGTAAAGGATTAAAGGCGATTGTAGTAAAAAATACAAAGAACAGTAAAATAAATTATTATGACAGGGAAGCTTTTTTAGAGCTTGCTAAAGCGATAAATAAAGAATTATTGGCAGATCCAAAGACAGGAGATTCGTACAAAAAATACGGTACGGCTCAGATAGTAAATGCCGTCAATGCAATTGGGGCTTTGCCTACAAAAAATTTTAAATTTGGTGCTTTTGAATTTGCCAAGAATTTAAGCGGTGAAACAATGTACGATACCATAGTAAAAAGAGGAGGAGAGGGTAAAACAGGAATTTCCTGTATGCCCGGGTGTGTTATAAGATGCAGCAATGTATATCCGGATGAATGCGGAAAGAAGATTGTATCCACATTGCAATATGAAACGATAGCTCTGGTTGGGTCAAATCTTGGGTTTTCAAATTTAGATTCGGTTGCAAAGCTAAACAAGGAAATTAATGATTTAGGCCTTGATACGATTGAAATGGGTTGTGTTCTGGGAGTAGCTATCGATGCGGGTTTGGCGGAATACGGAAATGAGGAAAGCTGTTTAAAACTTCTTGAAGAAATAAAAAATAATACCGTATTGGGACGAGTATTAGGAAATGGTGTAGAAATAACCGGGAAAGTCCTGGGTGCTAATAGAATTCCTGCTGCAAAGGGGCAAGGTTTTCCGGGATATGATCCGCGGGCATTAAAGGGAAACGGTGTACTTTACGCTATATCTCCTATGGGAGCGGATCATACAGCGGGCAATGCATTTGGTTCCAGGAACGAAGTGAATCCTCTGGGTAAAGAAAAACAGGGGGATTTATCGAGAAACCTTCAAATAAAGATGACCACCCTGGATAGCTTGGGATTTTGCATATTTGCAAGAGGGCCATTGTTTAAAGAACCTTCTACGATGAAAAATTTAATCTATTATTATTTGGGAATAGAAATAGAAACGAAAAAAATATGGGATATGGGAATTAATACCTTGAAAATTGAAAGAGAATTTAACATTAAAGCTGGAATAAGCCCTTGTATGGATAAATTACCTGAATTTTGCTATAAGGAAGAACTGCCTCCTACAAATGCGGTTTTTGATGTACCCGAAGAGGAAATGAAAAAGGCAATAATTTAAAATTTAATGAGGGGAATATATGGTAAAAGTAAAACTTCATTTACATTTGGCAAAATACAGTGAAATGGGCAATAAAGAATTTACCATTAACTATGAGGAAAATATGACCTTAGAGTCACTAATAAAAAAGTTAAGAATACCGGAAGAAGAAGTAGGAATGATTGTGGTGAATGGAAAGTGGCAGGAAAAAAATTACATTATTCTTGATCAAGATAGTATTGAAATATTTCCGGTTTATCTGGGCGGGTAAAGAAAAAATTATATAAAATAAAATATTTTATTGAAAGGAGAAGAAAATATGGGTAAATTTACTGTTCATGAAAGCGAAATTGAAGGTGTAAAAAGAATTCCTCCCAGGGTTTCTAAAGTATTAATTTGCAATAAAACCGTTGGTGCAACTCAAATATCAATGGGTGTAAACGTAACTGAGGTAGGAAGCAAAATACCGGCTCATAACCATGATAATCAAGAAGAAGCTATGTTTATAGTTTCAGGAAAGGGTAAGCTCATAGTAGAAGGTGAAGGGGAATATGAATTAACGCCGGGCACTGCCATTTTTGCTCCCGTTGGAGTAAAACATGAAATTGTAAACACGGGCGATGAACCTATAAAAATCGTTTGGGCATATGCCCCCCCGTTGCCCGAACATTTAAATAAGTAATTTTTTAAAGAAATAGAGCCATAATATTAATCCCCCGCAATTTTTTTTGCGGGGGATTATTGCATCTTGTATTAAATAGTAATTATTATTTTTTGAAATAAGAATTAGCTTTTTTAACAAGAATTTTTGTTCTTTCTTCTATTTCTGCGGGATCGACAATTTTCCTTGCTACCTTTGTTTCGATAGCAGCTTTTGCTACGGCTTTTGCTACTGAAGGGGCAACTCTTTCGTCAAAGGGTTTTGGGATAATATAATCTTCTCTCAATTCATGGTCTGCTATAATTTCCGATAATGCGTGGGCTGCTGCTAACTTCATTTCTTCATTTATTTGAGTGGCCATAACGTCAAGAGCTCCTCTGAAAACGCCGGGGAAAGCCAATACGTTATTTATCTGATTTGGATAATCAGACCTACCGGTACCTACAATTTTTGCTCCGGCTTCATATGCATCCTTTGGGTCAATTTCAGGAACCGGATTGGCCATTGCAAAAATAATTGGATCTTTTTTCATACTCCTTACCATTTCTTTGCTAACTATATTTGCTGAAGATACCCCTATAAAAACATCCGCATCGATTAAAGCATCTTTTAAAGTTCCCTGTCTTTTTTCCTTGTTTGTAATCTTTGCAAGCTCGTCTTTTGCCCAGTTCATTCCTTCTTTTCTACCTTCGTAAATAATTCCGTTTCGGTCACACATTATTACATCCTTTATACCGGCTCGTATAAAAATTTTTGCTATTGCGGTGCCAGCAGCACCAGAACCGTTAATTACTGCGGTAATTTCATTAATATCCTTTTTTACGATTTTCAATGCATTATATAATGCTGCAAGAGTAATGATTGCTGTACCATGTTGATCATCGTGGAATACCGGTATTGAAAGACACTTTTTTAATTTTTCTTCAACTTCAAAGCAAGCAGGAGCTGCAATGTCCTCTAAATTAATGCCACCGAAAACCGGCTCAATTAATTTTACGGTTTCTACAATTTTATCCACATCGGTAGTATCAATACATATAGGAAATGCATCTACACCGGCAAAACACTTAAACAAAACCGCTTTACCTTCCATAACCGGTAAAGAAGCTTTTGCACCGATATTTCCCAATCCTAATACAGCGGTTCCGTCAGAAACTACTGCTACCGTATTGCCTTTGAAGGTATAATCGTAAATTTTTTCCGGGTCCTTATGTATCTCTTTGCAGGGTTCCGCTACTCCGGGGGTGTAAGCGAGGCTTAAAGACTCTTTACTGTCTACCGGTACTTTACTGATAACTTCAAGTTTTCCTTTATTTTCATAATGAAGTTTTAATGCTTCTTCTCTTAATGACATAATCAATGACCTCCCTGAAAATATTTAAAAATAAAAGAGATTTTTAAAATTACAGTAAGTTTATTTTCCTGTAATTTTCTTTGCCGGTTTTATATAAATCGTTACCGTCTTTATCTATGACAACTATTGCAGGAAAATCTTCCACATGGAATTCATAAATGGCTTCGGGGCCAAGCTCCGGAAAAGCTACTACTTCGGCTTTTTTAATAGTATCAGCTAAAAGCGCCCCCGCTCCTCCTATAGCAGCAAAATATACTGCCTTATAA
Organism: Thermovenabulum sp.; assembly: GCF_049723235.1. Classification (NCBI taxonomy): domain Bacteria; kingdom Bacillati; phylum Bacillota; class Clostridia; order Thermosediminibacterales; family Thermosediminibacteraceae; genus Thermovenabulum; species Thermovenabulum sp. The sequence goes on from NZ_JBNARB010000004.1 coordinate 53,492, forward strand.
GTTATGATGGCGTCGACAACCTCTTTTGAACGAAGTCCTTTACCTATCATACCTTTTAAACCTTTTTCTATAAGAAGGGGTGTATAGGGGTCCATGCGGCCGCTGGTGGTAGGACCGGCAGAACCAATTACAGTTCCTGGTTTTGCAGGACAAGGCCCTGCGTAGTATATTATTTGTCCTTTTATATCTACAGGAAGCTCTTCTCCTTTTTTGATCATTTCATATAAACGTTTATGAGCCGCATCTCTTGCTGAATAGATTATGCCGGTAATAAGCACCTTATCACCTGCTTTTAAATCGTCTATGATTTCAGGAGTTAAAGGAGTTTTAATTGATTTAATCATGATTTCCCTCCTTATAAACTAAAGCTCTATTTCTTTATGCCTTGCTACATGGCATTGTATATTTATTGCAACGGGAAGGCTTGCTATATGTGCGGGGAATGTTTCAATGTGAACAGCTAAAGCTGTTGTGGTACCTCCGAATCCTTGAGGTCCTATACCGAGTTTATTTACTTCATTTAAGAGTTCTTTTTCTAAATCGGCAATTTCCGGCTGAGGATGATGTTGACCGATAGGTCTTAATAAAGCCTTTTTTGCTATCAATGTGGCAACTTCTATTGTACCGCCAATACCAACACCTATTATAATAGGAGGACATGGGTTGGAACCGGCTTTATCTACGGTTTCTAAAACGAATTTTTTAACACCTTCTACACCATCAGCAGGCTTTAACATACGAAGAGCACTCATGTTTTCACTGCCGCCACCCTTGGGTGCAAAAGTAATTTGCAATTTATCTCCGGGAACTATTTCATAGTGTACAATAGCCGGTGTATTATCACCGGTATTTTTTCTATGGATTAATGGATCGTTGACTATGGATTTTCTTAAATAACCGTTTTTGTAACCTCTTCTTACGCCCTCGTTGATAGCATCGGTCAAATTCCCGCCGACTATTCTTAAATCCTGACCAAGCTTGACAAAAAATACTGCAAACCCGGTGTCCTGACATATTGGAATGTTCTTTTCCTCGGCAATTTGATAATTCTTAATAATATCTTTTAAAACTTCTTTTCCTAAGGGAGAAGATTCCGTTTCATAATATTTATTAATTTCTCTTTTTACGTCATCGGGTAATATTATATTTGCATCAATACAAAGTTTTTCTACTGCAGATATTATTTCGTCTACATGGATTTCCCTCATATATTTCCCTCCTTCTAATAAATTCACGCCCCTACTAAAATAAAATAGTAGGGGCATTATGCGTTTTTCTTAGTTTAAATTAAATTACTCGGGAATTGCCATATCCGGTGTGCCGGCTTTGCTCTGTACAGCTTCCGGATAGTATCTTTCCACCATTTCTTTTACAATGGCGGCCTGTCTTGCCATATCTCTACCATTTTGAGCTGTGGTTAATTCACCATGACCGCTGATGACTGAGTTTCCAGTCTTGAGGTGAATAGGTGCGCCTACGCGTACCAATTCCGGTGCTTCATAAACCCTTATAAAACCACCGGATCCTGGAGGGTTATCGGTATGAACATCTAATGGAACATTGACCGAGGCTCTTAGAGCTGCTACCATGGGTAAGGTCATGTCTCTAACAGGGTTAATTGAATTGGCTCCGAGGTTTTCTAATAGTTTGAAGCTGGCGGGATTGCCGTGACCGCAATGGGCGGATACTTTAAAATGCATATTGCTTGGGAGCTCGCCAGCTTTCCTCATTTCATTAAGCACCCAGAGCAAGCCCTCATCGTAAACCAAAACCCCGCGGCAGCCTACTTCAGCAATTCTCTTTACATCTTCAATGGCTCTAACTATTTGCTCCATACCCCTCAACCTGTAACCGATTCTAACCCCCTGCTGACTGAGTCTTGTGGCGCTGGTGTCGTAAGTAGCCCTTGGACCTACCGAAAGGTTCAATTCGACCCGGTAGTATTTTGCAATAGCTACGTATTCTTTTAGTTCTTCTAAGGTGTGTCTGAAGCAACCATAGGTCTCATCAACCCTGTTTATGGTTACTCCTAACCTCTCCGCTTCTTCCATTAAAGCTTTAAATGCTTCCGAACTGTTAATGGTAGGCACTTCCAATCTGTAATGGGCTCCATCGGGGAATCTTTTGTCAGATGTGGGAAGGGAGTACAGATCACCCTCCGGTAATCCTAATTTTTTCATAAATTCTCTTGTTTTGTCAAACATTTTTTACCTTCTCCTTTCAATTTTATATTAAAAATTTTTATTTGAAAATTTTTATATTAAATTTTTAATTTTATACCGGGATGCCAAACTGTTGAATTCGTCGATTAAATTTGAATCCAAATTTATACCTTCTCTCAAAGTCTTTTCTTCAAGGTTGTTTTCTATTTCACCCGGTAGAAATATTTGAAGATTGTTAATTGAGGGTAGAGATTTGATTTTTCTAATAATTTCATCAATATTAGATTTAAATACATCCTTTTCAATAAAGTCATCGATATTTATAGCACAGAAAAGATGTCCGGTTTTTGAGGGACCGGTCATATCGGTGACATTTTTTACTTCACCCGTAAGGCAGGTGTTAGTAAGCACTCCGCACAGGATGTCTATTATTAAAGATAATCCCGAACCTTTTGGACCACCTATGGGAACAAGGCTTCCTTTAAGTGCTAAATCGGGATCATCGGTATCCCTTCCGGCAGGATCTAAAGCCCAGCCGAAAGGTATTTTCTGTTTTTTTAGCTTGGCTAACCTTATTTTTCCTCTTGCCACTACCGATGTAGACATATCTAATATTATTGGTTTTTCTTTTAAAGAAGGTATTGCTATGGAAAGCGGATTGGTTCCTAAAAGCGGAACACTGCTGCCATAAGGGGCTATTGCGGGAGAAGAGTTGGTAAATACAATTCCTATCATGTCGTGTTTTAATGCTAACATCGAATAAAAAGAGGCTATTCCAAAGTGGTTGGAGTTTTTAATGCCTACCAAACCCACTCCATATTTTTTTGCCAGGGTAATTGCCAACTTCATTCCGTAGAAACCTGCGATTTGCCCGAAACCATGGTCCGCATTGATTAATGCAGTAGCCTTTTTAATTTTTTCAGTTTTTATTTTTGCATTTATATTGGTTGCTTTTTTTTCAACCCTTTCTATATAAGTAGATACTCGAACCAACCCATGGGACTTTACTCCTCTTAATTCTGCGCATAAAATAGAATCTGCAACTATCTCGGAATGAGAATTATTTAAACCTACTTCTTTAAAAAGTTCTATTAAAAACCCTCTTAGTTTTGATACGGGAATAACTGTACTATCCAAGAATTCACCTCCTTTGACAAAGTATTTCACGAATTGTTTATTTATTATTTATAGCAAGAGTTATACCAATGGAAAGAAAAACAAAAAAATTATTAATAAAGTCCTTATCCTTTTAAAATGGTTAATCTCTGCAGCTAATGCCAATAATTTTTACGGCTTGTTAGTTCGGAATATTGCAATATGCAATATGTATTTCAATATGAAATTATCCTGGAATGAATGAAATCGAATTAATGTTATTTAGTTTTATTAATTTCAATTGAAAGAAAAGATTAATTTTTATATAATGAAAGTGTAGTTATATATTGAAAGGGGTTTTCCCATGATGACTATTTTTGACCCTGCAGTGGTGCACAGGGTAATGGTCTGTGTAACTCCTCAAAAAAGCTGCGAGAGGCTTATAAAGAGGGGTGCTGACAGGGCCAGAGAGTTAGGAGGCGAATTTTGCGTAGTATACGTTAATAAGTCAATGGAGTTAAATAAAGACCTTAAGGATCATAAAATACTTCTTGAACTTTTTGAATATGCAAAATCCCTGGGAGGTTATGTCTCAATATTAGCAGGTGAAAACGTCTATAACACCCTTTCCGATTACGCAAAAAAAAATAAGATTACTCATATAATAGTAGGAAAACCTTTACAGAATAATTTTGGTACAACGAAGGAAAAGGATATTATCAATCCTTTGATAAAAGCGGTAGAAAAAAATGGCATACCTGTGGAGGTTGTGGAATAGGAGGCTTTCAGGTGAGGGATAATATTAAAAAATTTTTAAATTTAATACATCATGGAGATAAAAATTTATTTTTTCTTTTTAACCATAAAATAAGATGTAAGTATCTGGATATTATTATGCCAAAAATTACCCATTTAGGAGGAGCCACCTTTTCCCTGTTTGTTTGCCTTTTCTTTTATCTATTCGGAAAGGTAGAGGCTAAATCTGCCGCTTTAGAAGCATTGATTACGTTAACGGGAAGCCAGGGGGTTGTGCAGTTTTTCAAAAAAACGATATACAGGAAAAGACCTTATCTTGATTTGCCCAATGTAAATACCTTTTGGAAAAAACTATTAAAAGATTATTCTTTCCCTTCAGGTCATACGGCAGCAGGGTTTTCGATAGCCGCTATATTCGCCTTTTATTTTCCAGCCTATTCCTATTTAATTTATTCTTTGGCTGCCTTAGTGGGAGTATCCAGGATTTATACCGGAATGCATTATCCTTCCGATGTATTAAGCGGTGCTCTGGTAGGTACTTTATTTGCTTTTATTACCCATGCGCTAACCGGGACTAATGGATTTTAAAACAGCTTTAATGCTGTTTTTTATTTTTTTTGAAAGGATTTTGTCGTTTAAAGTGGAATAATTTTAATAAGATATGAAATTTTTAGGAGGTCAGAAAATGAATCTGGAAGCAATTTTAAAAGAAAATGAAAATGCTCTCATAAATTCTGTTTGCGAGATTCTCAGGATAAGAAGTGTAGAAGAAAAACCGTTGCCCGGAATGCCCTTCGGAAAGGGTGTGGCCGATGCTTTAAATTATGTTTTAAAACTCTCAGAAAGTTTTGGCCTGAGAACTAAAAATTTGGATAACTATGTGGGTTGGGCAGAATGGGGAGAAGGAAAAGATTTGATAGGGGTTTTGGTACACTTGGATGTGGTTCCGGAAGGATCCAATTGGACTTATCCTCCTTTTGGCGGGGAAATTCATGATGGTAAAATCTACGGAAGGGGAGCCTCGGATAACAAAGGTCCTGCAATTGCTGCCCTTTTTGCCCTTAAAGCTTTAAAGGATGCAAATTTAAACTTTAAAAAAAGGGTTAGAATAATTTTTGGTACAAATGAAGAGTCGGGTATGGAATGTATAAAATATTACTTACAAAAGGACGAGATGCCTGCGATGGGCTTTTCTCCGGATGCAGAATATCCGATAATAAATGGAGAAAAGGGAATTTTAACCTTTTCCATTAAGGCCAAATTTGGTGATAACAATGGGAGTATATTTTTAACGGGTGGAGAAAGAGCAAATATGGTGCCGGATTATGCCCGGTGTGTGATAAATTATTACGATGGTCTGGAAAAGGACCTGGAAAACTTTAAAGAAAAGACTGGATTTTCTTTAGAGCTTGTTAAGAATGGCAGTGAGGCAACGATTAAATCCTTTGGAGTTTCTGCCCATGGAAGTATTCCGGAAAAAGGGCAGAATGCAATATCAAGGTTGATATCTTTCCTTGTGGAAATAAAAGCAGGAAGCCAGGACCAAAGAGAGTTTTTAAAATTCCTTATGGATAAAATAGGCTTTGAAACAAATGGCAAGAGTTTGGGTATTAATCTTGAAGATGAAATTTCAGGAAGGCTTACGTTAAATCTCGGGGTTATAAACATGAATGAAAATGAGGCGGAGGCAATAATAAATATAAGGTACCCCATCAGTTTCAAAGGAGAGGATATAATCGGGACAATTGAGCAGAATTTAAAAAACGGCATCTATATTGATAATGTTAAAAACAGTCCTCCTCATTATGTGTCCGAAGATAGCCCTATAGTTAAAGCCTTGAAAGCGGCTTATGAGAAGGTAACGGGAGAAAAGGCTTATTGCTTTACCATTGGAGGAGGGACCTATGCCAGAATGATGAAAAATACTGTGGCCTTTGGTCCTAACTTTCCCGGGAAACCCGAAGTAGCCCATGAAAAGGATGAATACATAGAAATTGAAGACTTGATTAAGAATTTTAAAATATACACTTATGTTTTAAAAGAATTGGCATGCGGAATTTAATTATATTTTATTTTAAGGAGGGCTATTCTTTATGGAATTAAAGGAACTTAAAGAACCGTATATTGACCGGCTTTTTGATGCAATTTTGATGATCCAAAATAAGGATGAGTGCTACCGCTTTTTCGAAGATATTTGTACCATCGGAGAGGTAAAGGCTTTAGCCCAGAGACTGCAGGTAGCAGAGATGCTTAAAGCAGGGTATACATACGGAGAGATAGCCGAGAAAACGGGTGCAAGCACGGCTACAATCAGCAGGGTTAAAAGATATTTACAGTACGGAGCGGATGGTTACAAAATTATTTTAGAGAGATTGGAAGAAATGGATAAAAATAAAAAAAATAATGAGTAATGGAGGTTATAAAAATTGCAGGAATTTTTAAAGGAATTAAACGACGCTCAACAAAAAGCAGTAACTTACGGCAGCGGTCCGATTTTAGTGTTAGCCGGGGCGGGCAGTGGGAAAACAAGGGTCATTACTTACAGGATAATTTACCTGATTGAGAAAATGGGAGTAAAACCGGAAAATATTCTGGCTATAACCTTCACAAATAAAGCTGCAAATGAAATGAAGGAGAGGGTACAAAAACTTTTAAAGGAAAAAGCGGAGGGACTGAATGTAAGCACGTTCCATTCGGCCTGTGTAAAAATTTTAAAGGAAAATGTGCCATTATTGGGATATAAAAAGTATTTTGTTATTTATGATACCGATGATCAGCAGAGTATAATAAAACAATGTTTAAAGGAATTGAATTTAGATGAAAAAAAATATCCCTTGATGGCCTGTTTGGAAAAAATAAGCGGATATAAAGAAAAATTGATTTGTGAAACCGAAGTTTTCGATAATGCCCGGGATATAAGAGAAAAGACTTTTTCTAATATTTATTTATTGTACCAGAAAAAATTGAGGGAGAACAATGCTTTTGATTTCGATGATCTGATAATGAAGACCGTAGAGCTTTTTAGAAAATATCCTGAGGTGCTGGATTATTACAGGGAAAAGTTTAAGTACATTCTTGTGGATGAATACCAGGATACTAACCATGCCCAGTACATCTTCATAAAACTTTTGGCGGAAAAGTACCGAAACCTCCTGGTTGTTGGAGACGATGACCAGAGTATTTATAGTTTCAGGGGAGCGGATATAAGAAATATTTTAGAGTTTGAGAAAGATTTCCCCGATGCTTTTGTGGTAAAACTGGAGAGGAATTATCGTTCTACTCAGACTATTCTGGATGCAGCCAATGAGGTAATTAAAAACAATTTTTCAAGGAAGGAAAAGAGGCTATTTACTGAAAAGGGAAAGGGCGACAAAGTTTTTTTTGCACAGCTCCAGAATGAGCATCATGAAGCCCTTTTCATAGGCAATGAAATAGAAAAGCTAATTAACAAAGGGTATTATTTTAAAAACATCGCTGTTCTTTACAGAACCAATGCCCAATCCAGAGTTTTTGAAGAAGTATTTCTGAAAATGGGTATCCCTCACAGGATTTTTGGGGGAATCAGGTTTTTTCAGAGGAAAGAAATAAAAGACATCGTTGCCTATTTAAGGCTCATAGAGAATGATGAAGATAATATGAGCTTGAGAAGGATAATAAATGTGCCCCGAAGGGGCATAGGAAGTAAAACGGTAGAACAGCTGGAAATTATTTCGGATCAAACGGGTAAGTCTATATTCCGATTGATAATGGAGGATAACCTTCCCTTCTCCCAATCCGTATGCAGAAAATTGAAGGAATTTGCTCTGATGATCGAGGATTTCAGGGAGTTAAAGGAAAGAACTGGAATTCCCGAATTGATAGAGAGAATAATTTTGAATACCGGATATCTGGAAGAACTACAGAATGAAGGCACGGAAGAAGCAAATGATAGGATTGAAAATATAAAGGAATTAATTTCGGTTGCCCGGGAATTCGTTTTAAGGAATAGCGAGGGAACCTTAGAGGAATTTTTATCCGAAATAGCGCTCTATTCGGATTTGGACAAGTATAGCGACGAAGAGGATGCGGTTACTTTGATGACTCTTCATAGCGCGAAGGGTCTTGAGTTTCCTGTTGTCTTTTTAGCGGGATTAGAGGAAGGGATTTTCCCCCATTATAAATCCCTTTTCAATACTGCCGAGCTGGAAGAGGAGAGAAGACTTTGTTATGTAGGTATTACCAGAGCAAAGGAGCTACTTTACCTTACCAGAGCATGGCAGAGAAATTTATACGGAAGGTCTTCTTACTATGACAAATCCAGGTTTATCAAAGAGATTCCAAAAAGATTAATCAAGGATGTGACACCGGGAAAAGAGAATTTATTTGACGAAGAAGTTGATTTGGTACTGGAAGAAAAAGATAACAAACCCGGAATTTATAAAGATACATCCAATTCAAAGAAGATTGAGAAACTTTCTTTTAATTTCAATCCCGGAGATAAAATTAAACATGCAAAATGGGGAGAGGGCATCGTAACGGAAGTTCACGGAACCGGTGAAGATGTAGAGATTACGGTATTCTTTGAAAAAGAAGGTAAAAAGCACCTTTTAGCCAAATACGCTCCACTTATTAAAATGAATTGACCTTACCTTGAATGGAGGTGGGGGAATGGATAGGGAAAAAGCCAAAAAAAGAATAGCCGAATTGAGAGAACTGATTAATTTTCATAATAAGCAGTACTATGTTTTCGATAATCCGCAGATATCCGATTCGGAATTTGACAATTTGATGAAGGAACTGCAAAGGCTTGAGGAGGATTTTCCTGAATTCATCACTCCTGATTCTCCTACTCAGAGGGTGGGAGGGGAACCTCTTTCGGCATTTGCCCAGGTAGTCCACCGGGTTCCTATGATGAGTTTATCCAATGCTTATACCAGGGAAGACCTGTTGGATTTCAACCGGAAGGTGGAAGAAATAGCAGGCTCAAAGGTAGAATACGTTGTTGAACTAAAAATAGATGGCCTGGCCGTCTCCATTACCTATGAAGATGGAATATATAAAAGGGCAGCAACGAGAGGTGATGGAGAAATTGGAGAAGATGTGACACAGAATGTGAGGACTATTAAGAGCGTACCTTTAAAATTGGAATTTCCTGGGGATAAAAAACCGAGAATTATTGAAGTAAGGGGAGAAGTTTACCTTCCAAAAGAAGATTTTAAAAAACTCAATGAAGAGAGGGAAGAGGAAGGACTTCCGCTGTTTGCAAACCCGCGCAATGCGGCTGCAGGTTCATTAAGACAGTTAGATCCAAGAATTACGGCGAAAAGGCCTCTTAATATATTTGTTTACGGTATCGGGTATTACGAAGGAATTGAATTTTCTACTCACTTTGAAATTCTCAAGTTCTATGAGGAAGTGGGACTTAGAGTAAACCCTTATGCCAAACTTTTTGCCAATTTTGCTGATGTCATAGATTACTGCATGAGCTTTATAGAAAAAAGGCATGAGCTTCCCTACGAAATAGACGGGATGGTAATAAAAGTAAATTCCCTTGAATTACAAAAAAAGCTGGGGTACACTGCTAAAAGCCCGCGCTGGGCGATAGCCTTCAAATTTCCTGCGGAGCAAAAAGAAACAACGGTAGAGGATATAATAGTAAGGGTAGGGAGAACAGGGGTTTTAACACCCACAGCTATCTTAAAGCCGGTGAGATTGGCCGGCAGTACGGTGAGCAAAGCAACGCTTCATAATGAGGACTACATAAAAGAAAAGGATATACGGATAGGGGATAAAGTAATAGTAGAAAAAGCGGGAGACATAATACCGGAAGTTGTGAAATCTTTAAAGGAAAAAAGAACCGGGAAAGAAAAGGAATTTGTAATGCCTGAAAATTGTCCCGAATGCGGGGAAAAAGTAATACGTCTTGCGGAAGAGGTAGCATATAGGTGCACCAATCCATCCTGCCCGGCCCAGGTAAGGAGAAGTATAGAACACTTTGTCTCAAGGGATGCCATGGATATACGAGGGATGGGACCCGCAATTGTAAATGCACTTTTATCAAATGGATTGATTAAAGATGCCGCCGATATATATTATTTAAAAAGAGAAGATCTTCTTCCTTTAGAGAGAATGGGTGAAAAATCTGTTGCCAACCTTTTAAAAGCCATTGAGGAGAGTAAAAAAAGGCCATTAGCAAGATTAATTTATGCCCTGGGAATACCTTTTATTGGAGAAAAATCCGCTTCCATTCTTGCCGAGAATTTTTCATCCTTAGAAGACCTGATGAATGCTTCCTATGAAGATTTGATAAAAATACCCGAAATCGGAGAAAAAATGGCTCAAAGTATAATTGCTTTCTTCAGCAATGAAGGGACCAAAAAATTTATAGTTAAACTAAGGAATGCGGGAGTAAATACTAAAGGTGAGGCGGAAAAGAAAAATAAAGAAGGAATATTAAAAGGTCTTACCTTCGTAATAACGGGAACCCTGAGGAATTTTTCAAGAAATGAAGTAAAGGAATTAATAGAAAGCCTCGGGGGAAAGGTTACCGATAGCGTAAGTAAAAAAACCGACTATTTAATATTGGGAGAAGAACCGGGGTCTAAATTGGAGAAAGCTCGAAACTTAGGAACAAAAATATTGAATGAGGAACAATTCTTAGAACTAATAAAAACTGATAAATAAAATTGCAAAATTTCGGCAATAAAAGCCAAATAACGACTTTTTATTTAAAAAAGAGGAGGCTCATAGAAAATGAAAGATTTTCTTCTAATGACTCCGGGGCCTACCTATGTGTCGGAAAGGGTAAGGCAGGCTATTTCTAAACCGATTACAAATCCTGATTTGGATGAAGAATTTTTTACCTTTTACGATGGTTTATGCGCTAAACTGGGGAAATTACTGAATACTAAAGAAGATGTACTTGTATTATGCGGGGAAGGAATTTTGGGTTTGGAGGCTTCCGTTGCCTCTTTGGTTGAACCCGGTGATAAGGTGCTTTGTGTGGCTAACGGTGTTTTTGGAGAAGGTTTTGGCGAATTTGTAGAAATGTACGGTGGTGTACCCGTATATATTAAAAAAGAATACAATGAACCTGTAACTAAAAAAGATTTGGAGGATGCTTTAAACAAAAACCCTGACGTAAAAATAGCAACTGTAGTTCACTGCGAGACCCCTGCCGGGCTAATAAATCCGATAGAAGAAATATGTCCGTATTTACACGAAAGAGAAATTATTACAATAGTTGATGCTGTTTCCTCTATCGGAGGCATAAGGATAAATACCGATGAATGGGGTATAGATGTTATTCTTGGAGGGTCTCAAAAATGTTTATCCGCCCCTCCCGGCCTGAGTTTTCTTTCATTAAGTAAAAAGGCCTGGGAAAAAATAAAAAACAGAAAAACTCCTATTAGAGGTTATTACTTGAATTTACTTTTATGGCAGGAAATGTGGAAAAAAAAGCGTATCTTCCCTTATACACAGCCCGTTTCGGATATTTACGGCTTAAACGAAGCGGTAAAAATAGCTTTGGAAGATGGAGAGGATATTTACCGGAGGCATAAAAAAATAGGGAAGGCCGTTAGAGAGACTTTAAAACAGGCAGGATTTCAAATTTATCCTTTAGAAGGGTTCGAATCGGATACGGTGACGGCCTTTAATATTCCCGAAGGTATTGACGATGAAAAGTTTAGAAGGCATCTACTTAAAAAATACGGGGTAATGATAGCAGGCAGCTGGGGAAAACTCTCTGGCAGGGTATGGAGAATAGGACATATGGGAGAAAATGCAAGGGAAGATAGGGTATTCAAGTTTTTTACGGAATTCCAAAAAGCGCTTCAGGATTTCCACCGGGATATTAATGGAAAAAAACTTTCAGAAATATTCGCCGGAACTTTATGATTTTCCGGCGATTAATTTTATTGTATATCGCAGGGTAAAATGATAAAATAATACTCGTTAAAAAATGAGAAAGAGGTGAAAACGTGAAGATTAGCAAAGAAACTGTAGAACATGTTGCTAATTTAGCGAGACTTTACCTGAATGATGAAGAAAAAAAAGAAATGGCAGAAAAATTAAGTTCTATTTTGGAATATATGGATAAATTATCCGAATTGGATACTTCAAATGTTCCTCCTACATCCCATGTAATTCCAATTCAAAATGTCTTTAGAGAAGACGTTGTTATGGAAAGCCTTCCTTTGTCAGAGGTATTAAAAAATGCTCCGGACAGCGAAAAGGGTTTCTTTAAAGTCCCAAGGGTTATTGAAGAATAAAGGTGAATAGGAGGTAACAAAATTGAAGTTTTATGAACTTACAATTCACGAAGCCCATCAACTCTTAAAAAAAGGTGAGATATCTTCAAAGGAATTAACCCTTTCTGTTATAGAAAGAATTCAAAAGGTGGAGGATAAGGTAAGAGCCTATGTAACAATCAACGAAGAGGAAGCTCTTAAAAATAGCGAGGAAATTGACAATACCAAGGACTTTTCAACACCCCTATCGGGTATTCCTGTAGCTATCAAAGATAATATATGTACATATAATTTGCGGACTACCTGCTCTTCAAAAATATTGGAAAATTTCATCCCCCCTTATGATGCAACCGTTATAAAAAAATTAAAAACAAATAATGCGGTAATAATTGGCAAGACGAATATGGATGAATTTGCCATGGGGTCCTCTACTGAAAACTCCGCTTTTTTCCCGACAAGGAATCCATGGGATCAAACAAGGGTTCCGGGGGGATCCTCCGGAGGCTCTGCAGCAGCTGTGGCCGCGGATGAATGTATATATGCCCTCGGTTCCGATACCGGTGGTTCTATCAGGCAACCGGCAAATTACTGCGGGGTGGTAGGATTAAAGCCTACCTATGGAAGGGTATCCAGATACGGTCTTGTCGCCTATGCTTCTTCGCTCGACCAGATTGGCCCTATTACCAAGGATGTAACGGATTGTGCCATTGTGCTAAATAGTATTTGCGGATGGGATGAGAAGGATTCTACTTCTGCCGATGTTCCTGTCGATGATTACACTAAATACCTTGTAGAAGATGTGCGGGGTTTAAAGATAGGGATTCCGAAAGAATACATGGGCGAAGGTATTGATGAAGACGTAAAATCGGTAGTTTATTCCACAGCTAAATTACTGGAGAAACTGGGAGCTGTTTGTGAAGAAATTTCCCTTCCCCATACCGAATATGCCCTGTGGGCATATTATATTATTGCACCGGCGGAGGCGAGCTCAAACCTTGCCAGGTACGATGGAATAAGGTATGGAGTAAGGGCAAAGAATTACGAAGATCTAATAGATTTATATAAAAAGACCCGAAGCGAAGGTTTCGGGGCTGAAGTAAAAAGAAGAATAATGCTTGGTACCTATGCTTTGAGCGCTGGTTACTATGATGCTTATTATTTAAAAGCCCAGAAAGTCAGGACTCTTGTCAAAAGGGACTTTGATAAAGCCTTTGAAAAATATGATTTAATTTTATCTCCCGTAGCCCCATCTACGGCTTTTAAAATAGGTGAAATGGTGGACGATCCTTTGAAAATGTATATGTCCGATGTATGTACCATCCCCGTTAATATGGCCGGTCTTCCGGCGATTTCGATACCTGTAAGTTTTTCTAACGGTTTACCGGTAGGGATACAACTTATTGGAAAAGCTTTCGACGAAGGAACCCTGCTTAAAGTTTCCTATACCTTGGAAAAAGCCGTGAATTTGGAAAAGAGAAAGCCGCAACTTGATTGAGGAGGTTGTAAGATGTCTTACGAAACCGTAATCGGCCTTGAGGTACATGTAGAACTGCTTACAAAATCTAAAGTTTTCTGCGGTTGCAGCACGGAATTCGGAAAAGATGTAAATACTCACTGCTGCCCGGTATGCTTGGGAATGCCCGGCGTTCTCCCCGTTACAAATAAAAAAGCGGTGGAATATGCGATAAAAGCTGCCCTCGCATTAAACTGCGAGATCGCTGAGTATTCCAAATTTGACAGGAAAAACTATTTTTACCCTGACCTGCCAAAAGCCTATCAAATTTCCCAGTATGACATGCCCCTGGCAAAAAAAGGTTATATTGAAATAGAGATTGATGGCAATATTAAGAGAATAGGGATTAACCGGCTTCACTTGGAAGAAGATGCGGGTAAGCTTGTCCATGAAGAAGGCAAGGGTTATTCCCTTGTGGATTTAAACAGGACGGGAGTGCCCCTGATAGAAATTGTATCGGAGCCTGATCTCAGGTCTCCGGAGGAAGCGTGGCTTTATTTAAATAAGTTAAAGACAATACTTCAGTATATTGAGGTTTCCGACTGTAAAATGGAGGAAGGATCTTTAAGATGTGATGTAAATATTTCCCTGAGGCCTGTGGGTTCGGAAAAATTCGGCAAGAAGGTGGAAATTAAAAATTTAGGGTCTTTTAAAGCTGTAAAACGGGCTCTGGAATACGAAGAAAAAAGGCAGAGGGAACTTTTGGAACAGGGCTTTGAAGTGGTTCAGGAGACGAGAAGGTGGGATGAAGCAAGGGGTATTACCACCTCCATGAGAAGTAAGGAAGAGGCCCACGATTACAGGTATTTCCCCGATCCCGATCTTGTACCGATGATTATTGATAAAAAATGGGTAGAAGAAATCAAAACCACCTTACCCGAATTACCCGATGAAAAAAAGAAAAGGTATATGAGGGATTTCGGTCTTCCCGAGTACGATGCATCGGTAATAACCTCCAGCAAGTCCTTTGCAAAATTTTATGAAGAATGTGTAGAACTTTATCATGACCCCAAAATAGTAAGCAACTGGGTTATGTCCGAGCTCCTTGGCCTGTTAAATGAAAAGGGCATGGAAATTGATGAAGTAACATTTAAACCCGCTGATTTTGTAAAAATGCTGAAACTTATCGATAATGGTACTATAAGCGGGAAAATAGCCAAGGATTTGTTCAAGGAAATGTTTGAAACAGGGAAAGACCCGGAAGTGATTGTTAAAGAAAAAGGATTGGTACAGATAACCGATGAAGATGAGATAAGAAAGGTAGCCCAGAAGGTTATAGATGAGAACAAAAAGTCTGTTGAAGATTACAAAAGCGGGAAGGAAAAAGCTTTTGGATTTCTTGTCGGTCAGATTATGAAAGAAACCAAAGGCAAAGCAAATCCGCAGTTAGCAAATAAGGTGTTAAAAGAACTATTAGGATAAAGACCAATAAAAATAAGCAGTTAATTTAATTTGTTAAAAATTTATATTGATAAATAGGGTGTTTTAAAATAAAATATTTGCTGTGTTTAATTTTAAGCCTCTTAAAGGCTTTTTTTATTTACAGTTATCACTTGTCAGACAACATTTTAAGATTAAATATCAGTAAAGAAGGAAAAATGAATTTTGTGGAGAATATATAAACTACGTTAAAATTAAAAACTTGGTTAAATTTTCACTTGTTATTCTAAGTTTTTAAATTTAAAATAAAGACTAAAAAGGGGGGATTGTAGAATAAAATTTAAATTAGGTAAAATTTAATTTTAAATTTTAACGGGAGGGAAATAAATGTTTAAGAAAAGCATAGCTTTGTTAGTAATTCTCTTATTGGTTGTGGGAATGCTCGCGGGCTGCGGAAGCCAGCAATCTTCAAATCAAAATCAGAATCAACAGCAGCAACAGCAAACACAACCCAAGGAAAAAGAATTAGTCTTTGCCATAGGTGCAGAAGTACCTAACCTCGATGCCCAGAAAGCCACCGATACTTATGCTATAATGGTAGGCAATGCGGTATTTGAAGGTTTGGTAAGGGTATATGATGGAAAAGTGTATCCCGGAATGGCTGAAAAGTGGGAAGTATCAGAAGATAAAACAACCTATACTTTCCATTTAAGGGATGCTAAATGGAGCGACGGCTCACCGGTTACCGCATACGATTTTGAATATGCAATCAAGAGACTTCTTGATCCAAACACAGCCTCCGAATACGCTTTCCAGGGTTATTATATTGTAAACGGTGAGGAATACAATACCGGTAAAATAACGGATCCCAACCAGATTGGCGTAAAAGCTCTTGACGATAAGACACTTCAGATAAAATTAAAGGTTCCGACAAAATATTTCGAAAGCTTGCTGAGCTTCATATCTTTCTATCCTGTAAAGAAAGATTTTGTAGAAAAGATGGGTGAAAAATACGCTGCCGATGCGGATAAGATGCTCTACAACGGTCCATTCATTTTGAAAGACTGGAAGCACGAGCAGGAATTAGTCCTTGAAAAGAACCCCAACTACTGGAACAAAGATGCTATAAAACTTGACAGGGTTAAAATTTTAGTGGTAAATGAAGCAAATACAGCCTATCAGATGTATGAAAACGGCGAACTCGATTTCGTAGGTATTCCTCCGGATTTCGTACAAAAACTCAAAGATGAGGGCAAGGCTTTGTTCTACTATGATGGTGCGGAATTCTACTTCCAGTTCAACGTAAAAAGACCCGGTAAACCATGGCTTGCAAATGAGAACTTCATTAGGGCCTTTGGTTTTGCAATAGACAGGGAAGATTGGATCAAAGCAGTGTTAGGTGGAGTATCCGATCCAGCAACAAGATACGTTCTGCCTCTGCTTTCCGGTGTAGAAAAGAAATTCGTAGAGGAATATCCCTATGAGTTCTATCCCAGGAAGGCCGATCCTGCAAAAGCAAAAGAGTACCTGGATAAAGCTCTAAAAGAGCTCAAGATTAGCGATCCTTCAAAGATTAAGATTGAATTCTTAACCGATGACAGCTCCAGGGCAAAATTAATGGCAGAAACGATTCAGGACATGATTAAGAAGAACTTAGGTATAGAACTCGTAATTAAGCAGGTGCCCTTCAAACAGAGACTTGAATTAATGAACAAATCCGACTACGATATAGTATTTGCCGGCTGGGGTCCCGACTACGATGACCCGATGACCTACATCGACCTCTGGGTAACCGGCGGCGGGCATAACAACACCGGATGGAGCAACAAACAGTACGATGAACTCGTAAAATTCGCAAAGACCACAACCGACTTCAAGAAACGCGCCGATGCCATGTTTGAAGCAGAAAAGCTACTCCTTGAAAAGGGCCCCATCGTACCCGTTTACTTCAGGCAGAGGGCATGGACGAAGAAGGATTACGTAACAGGCCTGGTAAGAAACTTCATAGGTCCCGACCCAGACTTCATTTATGCTGATGTAGAAGGGAAGAATTAAGTAGTTTCAAAGTTAAAAGATAAAGAGATAAGAGACGGAGGTATATGCATAAAAGCGTATACCTCCGTTTGTGATAATTGAAAATGTTCAATATAATAAAATATTAAAAAATAGAACAATAAATTATTCGGGGGTATTTAAATGGGCCGATATATATTAAACAGGTTTCTTGTTTCTTTGGTAACAGCCTGGGTACTGGTTACAATAGTATTTTTCCTCGTGAGGCTCTTACCCGGAGACCCCTTTTTGAGCGAGAAAATTACGCCTGAAATAAAACAAAATATGATGAAATACTACGGCTTTGATAAACCACTGCACATCCAGTATTTGAGGTATATTACGAATTTATTAAAGGGAGATCTGGGCTACTCGCTCAGGTACAAAAATAGGACTGTAAATGAAGTAATAAAGCAGGCTTTCCCTTATTCTGCCGATCTGGGAATAAGGGCTGTAATATTTGCATCAATAGTCGGGGTCACTCTGGGTATAATAGCAGCCTTAAACAGGAATAAGCCCTTTGATTATGTAAGTATGTTCATTGCAATTATAGGTATTTCCGTTCCCGGCTTTGTTATAGGTCCGCTTTTACAGTATTATTTTTCAATAAAATTAAAACTCTTACCGGTAGCTCAATGGAAGGGTTTTGCTTATACGATTATGCCTACAATTGCATTAAGCCTCGGGTCGCTGGCATTGATGGCAAGGTTGATGAGGGCGAGCATGCTGGATGTGGTGAACCAGGACTATATTAAAACTGCAAAATCAAAAGGACTTTCTCCGACTCAGATAGTCTGGAGACACCAGATAAGGAATGCTATTTTGCCGGTGGTAACCGTTTTGGGACCTGTAACCGCAACGCTTTTGACGGGTACTTTTGTTATAGAACAAATATTTGCCATACCCGGATTGGGAAAATTCTATATCCTGGGTATACAGAACTTAGACTATTCCCTGGTGCTCGGCATGACTGTTTTTTACGGTCTGTTTTTAATCGCAGCTAACTTTGTAGTAGATATAATATACGGAATTATAGATCCGAGAATAAGGGTTACTGGGAAATAAGGAGGTGCCAAAAATGCAGAATAATACGGGTGAATTGTCTCAGGACCTTTTTACCCATGTGGGTAAAAACATCAGTGAGATGGAGGCAATAGTAAGGCCGAGCATAACTTACTGGCAGGATGCCTGGAGAAGGTTAAAGCAAAATAAGGTTGCCATGCTGGGGTTAATAATTATAATCTTATATACGGTTTTGGCAATAGTGGGACCCTTCATGACACCTTATGACTTCAGGACAACAAATCCTTCCGAAATAAACCAACCACCTTCCGCAAAACACTGGTTTGGTACCGATACCCTGGGAAGGGATTTATGGGAACGCACCTGGATGGGTGCCAGGGTATCTTTGATGATAGGGTTTGTGGCGGCTCTGTTAAATGCCTTTATTGGGGTTATAGTGGGTGGAATTTCGGGTTATTTCGGTGGAAAAGTTGATATGATAATTATGAGATTTATTGATGTATTATATGCAATACCATACATGATAATAGTAATTTTAATGATGGTAGTATTAGGGCAGGGGATCATTCCTTTGATACTTGCTCTCGTAGTCGGTGGATGGCTGGGAATGGCAAGGCTTGTAAGAGGCCAGATTTTACAGCTTAAAGAACAGGAATTTGTGCTGGCTGCAAAGGTTTTAGGAGCAAGCCATACGAGGATAATATTCAGACATTTGATTCCGAATACCCTTGGAGTTATTCTGGTTAATCTTACCATGTCCGTGCCGGGAGCTATATTTTCTGAAGCATTTTTAAGTTTTATCGGTTTGGGTGTGGTTCCGCCTCAATCCAGCTGGGGACAGCTTGCGGCATATGGGGCACAGGCTTTTAGAATTTATCCCTATCAGCTTTTTATACCCGCATTTTTTATAAGCACCACCATGCTCTCCTTAAACCTTCTCGGTGACGGCTTAAGAGATGCATTAGACCCGAGACTGCGTAGTTAAAAGGAGGAAGTGCAAAAAATGGATAGGATATTACAGGTAAGGGACCTGGAAGTTTCATTTAAAACTTATGCGGGTGAAGTAAAGGCTGTAAGAGGGGTAAGTTTCGATGTTAAAAAAGGGGAAACCCTTGCAATAGTTGGTGAATCGGGTTGCGGGAAAACCGTTACCGTACAGACCATCATGAGGCTAATACCCATGCCTCCCGGCATAATTAAGAAAGGTTCAATTCTTTTTGATGGGAAGGATATAACAAAGCTTTCCGAAAAAGAGATGGAAAGGGTTCGGGGCTCAGAAATGAGCATGGTATTTCAGGACCCAATGACTTCCTTGAACCCGACCATGAGAGTGGGGAATCAGATAGCGGAAAGCTTGATAAAACATCAAAAAATGAACCCAAGAGAAGCAAAACAAAAGGCAATTGAAATGTTAAAAATGGTTGGAATTCCCAATGCCGAAAAAAGGGTTGACCAATATCCTCACGAATTTAGCGGTGGTATGAGGCAGAGAGCAATGATAGCAATTGCCCTTGCCTGCAACCCCAAACTTTTGATAGCCGATGAACCTACGACAGCTCTTGATGTTACCATTCAAGCACAGATACTTGATCTGATGAGGGATTTACAGAAAAAATTAAATACTTCAATTATCATTATTACTCATAACCTGGGTGTTGTTGCAAACCTTGCCGATAAAGTGCTTGTTATGTATGCGGGGAAGGTTATAGAAAGAGGCAGTATCGATGACATTTTTTACAATCCGCAGCATCCCTATACCTGGGGATTGTTACTTTCCGTTCCCAGGCTGAATATAACGAAAAGCGAAAGACTTGCTTCCATTGATGGCACACCGCCCGACCTATTTGCTCCTCCTGTCGGATGTGCTTTTGCAGCAAGGTGTGAATACGCGATGAAGGTGTGCTATGAAAAATACCCGCCGGATTTTGAAGTAAGCGACGGTCATCAAGTAGCGTGCTGGTTAAAACATCCGATGGCGCCCAAGGTGATACCTCCTATCGGAAAAGGGGTGGCGGTAAATGAGTAATGAAAAAAATAAATTGGTAGAAATAAATAACTTAAGGAAATTCTTTAAAGTTGGCAAAAATGCCATCCTCAAGGCTGTGGATAATGTAAATTTATTTATTGAAGAGGGAGAAACCCTTGGTCTTGTTGGTGAAAGCGGATGTGGGAAAACGACTCTGGGCAGGACCATAGTAAGGCTATACGAACCAACCCAGGGGGAAGTGCTTTTTGAGGGGAAAAACGTTCATAAATTGACCGGTGCAGAATTAAAGAATTTCAACAGAAAGGCTCAAATGATTTTTCAGGATCCTTATGCTTCCTTAAATCCCCGAATGACCGTTGGAGACATCATAGGAGAAGGTATTGATATACACGGCCTTCACAGCGGAAAAGACAGGACAGAAAGGATCTACGAACTTTTAAGGACAGTAGGCCTTAATAAGGAACACGCAAACCGTTTCCCTCATGAATTCTCCGGTGGACAGCGACAGAGGATAGGAATTGCCCGTGCTCTGGCAGTAGAACCAAAATTTATAGTATGCGATGAGCCTATTTCCGCGCTGGACGTATCAATTCAGGCCCAGATAATTAATTTGCTAATGGACCTGCAGCAGAAAATGAAGCTCACTTATCTTTTTATAGCACACGATCTTTCGGTTGTAAGGTATGTTTCGGACAGGGTTGCGGTGATGTACCTTGGTATAGTGGTGGAGTTAACAAAATCGGAAGAGCTTTATAAAAATCCTCTTCACCCGTATACTCAAGCCCTGCTGTCGGCAATTCCGGTACCGGATCCTGAAATAGAAAGAAACAAAAAACGCATTTTACTTGAAGGGGATGTGCCAAGCCCCATCAACCCTCCTCAGGGATGCCGTTTCGCCAAGAGATGCCGTTTTGCAAAACCCGTTTGCAAGGAAAAAGATCCTGAATTTAAAGAGGTATCCAGCGGACACTTTGTTGCATGCCATTTGTATTAAACTAAAAAGAGAGCAAAAACTTGCTCTCTTTTTTATTATCTATTCTTTAATCATAATTTCCATAAAATCCATTTTCTATATTCTTGATTCTTCATCTTTAAAAGGGTTATCTTCCATGAAAAATCTTTTTCTATCAATAGCTGCGATAATATTATCCCTTGCTTTTGGGAATATGAATTCGAATTGATTTATTATTTTTTTCATTTCTTCCCTGTAGGTTTTACCCGTTGCCGGGCATAAGGATTCAATT
Source organism: Thermovenabulum sp. (assembly GCF_049723235.1). Lineage (NCBI taxonomy): Bacteria > Bacillati > Bacillota > Clostridia > Thermosediminibacterales > Thermosediminibacteraceae > Thermovenabulum > Thermovenabulum sp. The sequence goes on from NZ_JBNARB010000004.1 coordinate 74,935, forward strand.
ACCGGAAGATTCTGCGATTTGACGATAGATTTTATTGTTTGCTCTTTAAGGTAAATTAAGGGTCTAATTAAAGTAACATTTTTTCTTGAAAGATAGGTTTTTGGCTCAAAGGTGGAAAACCTGCCGGTAAAAATTAAATTTAAAAGAAGAGTTTCGGATGCATCATCTGCATGATGAGCAAGGGCTACCTTATTACACCCGAGCTTTAAAGCCGCACTGTCTAAAGCCCCTCTTCTCATTTTGGAGCACAAAGAGCATGGATTTTTTTCCTTTCGGATTTCAAAGACAATCTTCCCAATTTCTGAGGGAACTAGATGCAAAGGGATATTAATTTTTTCACAAAATTCCTTTAAAGGAGTGTAATCCATTCCAAAACCTAAGTCTACGGAAATGGCAACTATATCGAACTTTAGAGGTGAATTTTTCCTAACCAGGTCGAGAATGTATAGTAGCGCTGCGGAATCTTTCCCGCCGGATACCCCTACGGCAATTCTATCATTATTTTCTATCATATTGTAATTTATAATAGCTTTTTTGACCTTTGTTAAAAACCATTTGCCAAAGTTTTTATTCATTGCCTGCCTCCATTTTTAAATTGTCGTTAATTTTTCAATTACTTCCAGGGTGTATAATATATCTTCTTTACTGATGCCGTAATGAGTAACGAATCTGACATAAAAATTATTTGAGCCGTTTACTTTAATTCCATTTTTTAAAAGCATTTTAGAAAATTCATTTCCGTTCATTTTTAATCCCGATATATCGCAGATCACTATATTGGTCTGAACGGTGTTTAAATCCAATGCTATTCCCGGGATTTTGGAAAGACCTTCGGCAAGAATCCGCGCGTTTTCATGGTCTTCCTTTAGCCTTTTTGTCATCTTTTCTAAAGCAATTATTCCGCAGGCTGCAAGAAAGCCCGCCTGGCGCATTCCGCCTCCCAGCATTTTCCTGAACTTTCGTGCTTTATCAATAAACTTTTTTGAACCTACGAGCATTGAACCTACAGGAGCGCATAATCCTTTTGAAAGACAAAACATTATACTATCGGCGTACTTTGCAATTTCTTTAACATCCACCTCGAGATAAGTAGCCGCATTGAAAATTCTCGCCCCGTCCATATGTACCGGGATACCGTATTTTTCGGCAACTTCTTTTGTCTTTTTTAATAAATCTAAGGGCATTACCGTACCCCCTGCCCGGTTGTGGGTGTTTTCAATACAAATCAAAGAAGTGCGGGGGTAGTGAATGTTTTCTTCCCTTATGGATGCTTCGATATCTTCTGGAGACATAAAACCGTATTTACCGTAAATTGTTTTAGCCTGAACTCCCGAAAGCCTTCCAATTCCACCTACCTCATAGGTAATTATGTGGCAGCGTTCTTCCAGAATAATTTCATCTCCAGGCTGGGTATGAGTCATTACTGCTATTTGATTGCCCTGGGTGCCGCTTGTCACAAATAGGGCAGCTTCTTTTCCCATTATATCAGCCGCCATTTCTTCTAATTTGTTTACCGTGGGGTCTTCACCGTATACATCATCACCTACTTCAGCTTTAAACATTGCTTCGCGCATTTCAGGAGTGGGCAGAGTGACGGTATCGCTTCTCAAGTCTATGAAACTCATAAAAATTTCCTCCCATTACAGGATAATTAACATTTTTTTTATCATGATATAATTATAAGTTAAAAAGGGAATGAAAAAAAGATAAAATATAAGTAAAAGAAAATTATGACAGGGGGTAAACATGAAAAAGACGGTATATGCAAGAATTTACGGGATAGTCCAAGGAGTTGGGCTAAGGTATTCCGTATTGATGAAAGCTAAGGAACTGGGGCTGAAAGGTTATGTAAAAAATATGCCGGATTTTAGCGTAGAATTGGAAGTGGAAGGTGAAGAGGAGAAGATAGATATATTACTTAATTTTATTAAAAACGGTATAAGATGGGCAAGGGTGGAACGAATAGATACGAAAATACAGGATTATCAAAACAAGTATAAAGAATTTAATATTGTGCATTAAAGAAGGGAAAGGTTTATGGATATTCAATCTTCCATTTTTGATAATAATAAAAAAATTAATATCCCATTGGCAGAAAGAATGCGTCCAAGAGATTTTGATGAATTTACAGGTCAGGAGCACCTTCTTTCGGAAAAGGGACTTTTAAGACAGCTTATCGAAAGCAAAAATATTCCCTCGATGGTTTTCTGGGGGCCACCGGGCGTCGGGAAAACCACCCTTGCGATGATTATTTCAAAAAAGGTGGATGCTAAGTTTTTAAATTTCAGCGCGGTGATGTCTGGAATCGGGGAAATAAAAGAAGTTATGAAGGAAGCCCAGGAAAATAAAAGATTCGGTGTAAGAACCATCTTATTTGTGGACGAAATACATCGGTTCAATAAAGCCCAGCAGGATGCATTTTTACCCTATGTGGAAAGAGGGGACATTATTTTAATTGGAGCTACCACCGAAAATCCTTCCTTTGAGCTGAATTCGGCATTACTGTCTCGTTTGAAAGTATTCGTATTGAATCCTTTAAGAAAAGAGGATATCGTAAAAATATTAAAAAAAGCGTTAAAGGATGAAGAGCGGGGCCTGGGTAGGTACAAAATAAAGCTGGATGAGGAGCTCCTTTACAGGATTGCAAGTTTCTCCAATGGGGATGCCAGGGTTGCATTGAATACCTTGGAACTTGCTTTTTTAAAAGCTACAATAGCGGATGATGGAACTTATAATATTACCGTTAAAGAAATAGAAGATGCCTTTCAAAAGAAAGTTTTGCTCTACGATAAAAAAGGTGAAGAGCATTATAACTTAATTTCCGCCCTTCATAAGTCTATCCGGAATAGCGATGTGGATGCAACGCTTTACTGGCTTGCCCGTATGATAGAATCGGGCGAAGATCCACTTTATATAGCACGAAGGTTGATAAGGGTGGCTTCGGAAGACGTAGGGCTTGCGGATCCGGAGGCGTTGGTAATTACAGTTTCAGCTTTTCAAGCAGTTCAATTTGTCGGATTGCCGGAAGCAGCGTTGAACCTTGCTCAAGCAGCGGTATATTTAGCCCTTTGTCCAAAATCTAATGCCCTTTATACGGCATATAATAAGGCAAGAGAGGATGCGATAAATAACTTTTCTGAGCCGGTTCCATTACATTTGAGGAATGCGCCTACACCTTTAATGAAAGAACTGGGGTACGGTAAAGGTTATAAATACGCCCATGACTATAAAGAGAAGGTAGCGGATATGGAATGTTTGCCGAAAAATATTAAAGGAACAAGATATTATTTTCCAACTGACCAGGGAAAGGAAAAGTTTTATGCAGAAAGGTTAAAAGAGATCGAAAATCTGAAGAAAAAATATAAAAATTAAAATAATTTATGAGGAATATTATGATATAATAAGACATATAAGAAAAATAAGGTTACAAAAGGAGGGAAAACCTATGGTGGATGGCAGAACGTCTATAAGTGAATCTGTGTTTTTTGAAATTGCGAAGGAAGCCATGCATAAGGTGGAAGATGTGATAAGAGAGGAAAAGAAATGGACTTTTTCGGGTATTACCAAAGCTTTTACCGAAAGATTTGCTCCCCAGATAAAGGTTAAAAAACGGGATCCCGTGGATGCTGAGGACAATATTGGAACGGTTTCTTTTGAGGTAAACCTTAGCGTAATTTATGGTGTGAAAATTCCTGAGGTGGCACAAAAGGTCAGAGAAAAGATTATAAGTGAAGTTGAGACCTTAACGGGATACAAAGTGGAAAAGGTGGATATTTCCATAGACAAGATTATTAAGCTGGAAGACATTCAGGAAGAAAAAAAGGAGGCCTGAAAAGGCCTCCTTTTTTTGTTTTGAATTTTGCCATTAGAAGTTATAATATTTTAAATGAAAGCAGTAATTAAATAATATATTAATCGAGGTGAAAAATATGAAGAATAAGATGGAATTATATGAAACTTTAAACAGGATAAACAATAACGGATATAAAGCTTACAAGAATATTGAAGGGGTATACGATTTTGAACAATTTGTTCTTTATATAGACCATGTCCAGTCTGACCCCTTTGCACCTCCTTCCCGGGTCCGGGTAAGGGTTGCCCAAAAAGCAGCGGGCTTTGATGAAAAGCTTTTTTATACAAAAGAACGCAGAATAGCTTTTGAAGATTACATATCAAGAAAGATATATGGGGAAATATTGAAATTACCGAAGATCAAAGGAACGGGTAATAGCGGAGTTATATTTATAGACTGTGGAGGGCAGGAAATCCTTGAGAGAACTTCAGTAAAAATAGACAATGATTTCATCGAGGCAAGGATAAGCATAGGCCTTCCGGCATTCGGTCGGAAAATTAATTCTAAATCCGCAGAACGAATTTTCTTTGAATTTTTACCCATCCTGGTAAAAAGGGCTCTTACCTATGAAAATTACGATAAAAAAGAAGCCGAAAATTGGGTGAAGCTTTATGAGGATCAAGAATATATAAGAAAAATTCTTTTGGATATGGGATTAGTGGCTTTTATAAAAGACGGCTCTATTTTACCCCGGGAAAGCGGAATAAGCGATAAACCCTTAAAAAAGGGCAAGGTCATCCCTTTTATATCACCGGAAAGTCTGAGGGTAGAAATTGAACTGCCCAATAACGGGAAAATTACAGGAATGGGTATAAAAAAAGGGGTTACTCTTATTGTAGGCGGAGGATATCATGGCAAAACCACCCTTTTGAAAGCCCTTGAAAGGGGAGTTTATAACCATATTCCGGGGGACGGCAGGGAATTTGTCATTACAGTGAAAGATGCGGTAAAAATACGAGCGGAAGACGGAAGGAGGGTGGAAAAAGTAGATATTAGCCCTTTTATTTCAAACCTTCCTGACGGTCAGGATACCAAGAGGTTTTCAACAGAAAATGCCAGCGGAAGCACATCCCAGGCAGCAAATATTATGGAAGCGGTGGAAATTGGAACGAGCCTTCTTTTACTGGATGAGGATACCTGTGCTACAAATTTCATGATAAGAGATGCCAGGATGCAAAAACTCGTGGCAAAAGAAAAAGAACCTATTACGCCTTTCATTGACAGAGTAAGACAGCTTTACGAAGAAATGGGCATTTCTACAATTCTTGTTATGGGGGGAAGCGGTGATTACTTTGATGTGGCCGACTGTGTTATAAAAATGCAGGATTACAGGCCTTACAATGTAACAAAGGAGGCAAGAAAAATAGCTTTCCAATTAAAGACCGACCGGAAGGTAGAAAGAGCGGAGGGTCCCATTACTGTGACCCCAAGAGTTATTATGAAAGAGGGTTTAGAGCTAAGGGGTAAAGAAAAAATAAAATCCAGGGACGTGGATACCCTGCAGTACGGAGGAGAATTCATAGAGCTGGATTACGTGGAACAGCTGGTGGACAAAAGCCAGACCAGTGCCGTTGGTGAAATCATAAGGTACGCGGTGAAAAAATACGTTGACGGTAAAAGGACGCTAAAGGAAATCGTGGAAATGGTCTTTGCCGATATAGAAAAATACGGCCTTGAAATAATTTCACCCTTTTACGGGAAGCATCCGGGGAACTTAGCTCTGCCCAGGCCCCAGGAAGTAGCGGCGGGATTAAACAGATACCGGGGATTAAAGGTGAGGTAAGGGGATAAATGAGCGGGAAATCTTAACTTGTTCAATACTAAATTTAATATGTGGCTATACACAAATTTGGAGGAGATGCTATGAAAATAATAAGTATCAATACTACTGCAAGGACCCAAATGGTGGATATAACCTCAGAGATAAAAAAAGCCGTATCGGAGTCCGGTGTAAAGGACGGGCTTTGCTTTGTTTTCACACCTCATACCACTGCGGGAGTAACGATAAACGAAAATGCCGATGAGGATGTAAAAATCGATATTATTAATACCCTGAATAAGTTAATACCTCAAAGAGGAGACTACAGGCACGCGGAAGGAAACTCCGATGCTCATTTAAAAGCATCGCTCATTGGAAGTTCCGTGATGCTTGCGATAGAAAAGGGCGAACTTGTTTTGGGAACCTGGCAGGGGATAATTTTCTGCGAATTCGATGGACCAAGGCAAAGGAAGGTTTTTGTTAAGTGCGTGAATTCAGAATAAGAATATCAAACTTCTTATATTCTAACTTGACACAGAAAGGTAATGAAGCTAAAATTTATATAAACAACTGAATAAAAAGAGGCATTGAAGGGGAGGAGTAAAAAGTTTTTCCTTAAAAGAGAGGAAGGCATCTTTGGTGAAAGCCTTCTTAAGGAAAGCTTTTGAAGGTCGCCCCGGAGCTTTCCCGGCGAAAAAGTAGCCGGGAACGGATTAAACCGTTAATTTCATGAGTGCCCGAATAAAAATTTTTTATTCGGGAATTAAGGTGGTACCGCGAAAAAAGCCTTTCGCCCTTTATCGGGTGAGAGGCTTTTAATTTTTACTTTGGTAATGGAATTTATAAAGAAAAATGCTTATAGTTTAAAAAAATTTTTTGGAGGAGGTTTTATAAATGACGGTAAACTTGCCTTCGGTGTACGATCCTAAAAATGTGGAGGAGAAATGGTATAAATATTGGGAAGAAAATGACCTTTTTAGAGCAAAAATTGATAAAAGCAAAAAACCTTTTACAATAGTTATTCCACCGCCCAATGTTACGGGTAATCTTCATATGGGACATGCTCTTAATAATACCCTTCAGGATATATTAATAAGATTTAAAAGGATGCAGCAAATTCCCACGTTATGGCTTCCCGGGACGGACCATGCCGGCATAGCTACTGAAGCGAAGGTTAAGGAACAATTAGCCCAGGAAGGACTTTCAAAATACGACCTGGGCAGGGAAAAATTCTTAGAACGGGTATGGGCATGGAAAGAAAAATACGGCGGCACCATAGTAAATCAGCTCAAAAAATTGGGTGCTTCCTGCGATTGGTCGAGATTTAGATTTACTCTTGATGAGGGTTTAAGTAAAGCGGTGAGGGAAGTTTTTGTAAGTTTATATGAAAAAGGGCTGATTTACAGGGGAGACTATATTATTAACTGGTGTCCTACCTGTAAAACAACGCTTTCGGACATAGAAGTGGAATACGAGGAGCATCAGGGTAAGCTGTATTATATTAAATATCCTTTTAAAAATGGAAAGGGCTTTATCCAAATTGCTACAACAAGACCCGAGACAATGCTCGGTGATGTAGCGGTAGCAGTAAATCCGGGAGATGAAAGGTATAAACATTTAATAGGGGAAAAAGTAATTCTTCCAATCATGGAAAGGGAAATACCAATAATTGCCGATGAATATGTGGATATGGAATTTGGCACCGGTGCTGTTAAAATTACTCCCGGTCACGATCCGAATGATTTTGAAATTGGCTTAAGGCATAAACTGCCCGTTGTCAAAGTTATGAATGAAGAGGGCAAGATGAATGAGAACGCAGGAAAGTATGCAGGTCTTGATAGATATGAAGCAAGAAAATTAATAGTGGAAGAACTTAAAGCGAAGGACTTACTTGTTAAAATCAATGATATAAATCACAGCATAGGACACTGTTATCGTTGCGATACCGTGGTGGAACCGATGGTTTCAAAACAGTGGTTCGTAAAAATGAAGCCTCTGGCAGAACCTGCAATTCAGGTGGTAAAAGACGGAAAGGTAAAATTCGTGCCTGAAAGATTTACAAAAATTTATATAAACTGGCTGGAAAACATCCATGACTGGTGTATTTCAAGGCAGCTCTGGTGGGGTCATAGAATTCCCGCGTGGTACTGCAGGGATTGTAATGAAATGACCGTATCAAGGGAAGACCTTAAGGAATGTCCAAAATGTAAAAGCAAAAATTTAGAACAGGATCCGGATGTTTTGGATACGTGGTTTAGCTCTGCTTTATGGCCCTTTTCTACCCTCGGATGGCCTGAAAAAACTGAGGATCTGGAGTATTTCTACCCAACTTCGGTTTTAGTAACGGGATACGATATAATTTTCTTCTGGGTAGCGAGGATGATCTTTTCAGCAATGGAGTTTATGAAGAAGGAACCTTTTGAATACGTAGTAATAACGGGACTTGTAAGGGATGCCCTAGGGAGAAAAATGAGTAAATCCTTGGGGAACGGCATAGACCCGTTGGAGGTAATCGAAAAATATGGTGCGGATACATTGAGGTTTTCATTGAGTACCGGAAATACCCCCGGCAATGACATGAAATTTTACTGGGAAAAAGTTGAACACAGCAGGAATTTTGCCAATAAAATCTGGAATGCTTCCCGCTTTGTGCTGATGAATCTGGAAGGCTACGTTCCCGAAAAGATTGAAATTGAAAAATTATCATTAAAAGACCGCTGGATACTGGCAAGATTGAACAATGTAATCGGAGAAGTAACCGATTTTCTGGAAAAATTTGAAATAGGCATTGCGGCTTCTAAAATTTACGACTTTTTCTGGAGTGAGTTTTGCGATTGGTATATAGAAATGGCAAAAATAGATCTCAGCGGTGAAAAGGAAGAGGCGAAAAATATTACGAAAGGTGTACTTTATACCGTCCTGGAAAATTCTCTTAAACTCTTACATCCTTTTATGCCTTTCATAACCGAAGAAATCTGGCAACAGTTGCACCATGAAGGTAAAAGCGTAATGGTATCCGAGTGGCCGAAGGTAAATCCCGCTTACAATTTTGATGATATAGAAAAAATGGAAGTTTTAATGGAGGCAATAAGAGGAATTCGTAATATACGGGCGGAAATGAATGTGCCGCCTTCCAAAAAAGCGGGAATTTTGATTAAAGCCACGCAAAAGGATATAGAAGGATTATTCCGGGATAATATGGATATCATATATTTCCTTGCAAAGGTAGACAAAGCCGAATTTATAGAAAAAGAAGTTTTCCCGAAAAAAGCTATGAGCACGGTGGTAAAGGGAGCTGAAATTTACGTACCGGTGGAAGGTTTAATAGATGTAGATCTGGAAATAGAAAGATTAAGGAAAGAAAGGGAAGAATTAAGGGAGGAGCTGGAAAGGGCGGAAAGAAAACTGGGCAATGAAAACTTCGTAAATAAGGCTCCGAGAGAAGTAGTTGAAAAAGAGAGGTTAAAAGCCGAAGAATATAAGGATAAAATAAGCAAGATAGAAAAAAGGCTTTTACTTTTACAAAATGAATAAGAAAGAGGGCTGATTGTATGTGGACCGTTGAGGATGTACTTTTGAAAATTCACGGTATGCAAAGGTTTGGTATTAAGCCGGGACTTTTCAGGATAAAAAAGCTTTTGGAGATTCTGGGTAATCCCCAGGAGGATATAAAGGTAATTCATATTGCTGGCACCAATGGGAAAGGGTCCACATCTTCCATGATCGATTCTATTTTGAGAGCTCACGGGTACAGGGTGGGGCTTTATACCTCACCCTACTTAGAAGTCTTTAATGAGAGAATAAGATTAAACGGAGAAAACATTGCCGATGAAGATCTGGTGCAGCATGCATTAGAGGTTTTTAAAGCATTGGAAGTTATGAAAAAGCAGGGCATTGAGCCGCCTACGGAATTTGAAGTAGTTACAGCTTTAGCTTTTTCTTACTACAAAGATAAAGATGTTGACTTTCTCGTGCTCGAAGTGGGAATGGGAGGAAGACTGGATGCTACCAATGTGGTAGTTCCCCTTGTGAGCGTGATAACCCCAATCAGCTTTGACCATAAGGAATACTTAGGAAATACCTTAGAAGAAATCGCCAAGGAAAAGTGTGGTATTATAAAGAAAAAAGTTCCTGTAGTAACTTCCCTTCAGGTAGATGAAGCCATGAAAGTAATTGAAGAAACATGTAAAGAGACGGATTCAAAACTGTACAAAGTAGGGGAACATATAAAGTTTAAACTTTTAAATGATGATCTTTCCGGACAAACTTTTGAACTATGCTCGATAAAAAATTATTACGAAAACCTAAAAATTACCCTTTTGGGCCGGCATCAACTTTCAAATGCTTCAACAGCGGTAGGTGCGGTGGAAGTTCTTAGCGATTATGGTATTCCTGTTATTAAAGAAAAGGTGGCAGCGGGTTTATATAATGCCAGATGGGCGGGAAGATTTGAGATATTGAAAGAAAAACCTTATGTGATTATAGATGGAGCTCATAATGAAGCAGGTTGCGAGGTGCTAAAAAAGTCGGTTTTAAACTATTTTGGCGGTAAAAGAAAAATTTTCGTTCTTGGAATTTTGAAGGATAAAGATTATATTAATATGCTTAAAATACTTGTACCCATTGCAGATATGATAATTGCCACAAAACCCGAAAGCCCAAGAGCTTTAACTTCAAAAGAGCTGAAAGAAGCAATTGAAGGACTTTCTTTAAAAAATATTCCTGTTATCAACGAAGATGATATAGAAAAAGCATTAAATATAGCCTTAAACTGTGCAAAAGAAGATGATGTCGTAATTTTTGCTGGTTCCTTGTATATGATTGGAAAAGTAAGAGGATTGCTGAAAAAGTAATTTTTTTCACAAATATATTTTTTAAAATTTATTTTTTGATATAATATATTTATATAATGCAATTATTTAATTTTTTTTTAAGGGGAGTGATTTAAACGAACAAGTTAAAAGCTGCAATCCTTATTTTTTTTGTAATGATTTTTTTAACATCCTGCGGCAAAAAGGAAGAAGCGTCACCGGTTACCAAGACCAACTTTCTGCTGGATACTCTTATTCAGATTACTGCTTACGGGGATAATGCGGAAAGCGCTATTAACAGCGCTTTCGATAGAATTGCCGAAATTCACAATAAAATGAACGTCAATGATGAAGAAAGCGAAATAAGCAGGATAAATCAATTAGCGGGGAGGGATTTTGCAAAAGTAAGTCAGGATACTTTATATGTAATTCAAAAGGGGCTTTATTACTCTTCTTTATCGCACGGGAAATTCGATATAACCATCGGACCTTTAGTAAAATTATGGGGAATTGGAACGGAAAGAGCCAGGGTACCCGATAAAAACGAGATTGAAAGTGTCCTACCGTTGATTAATTATCAGGATGTGATTATTAACCAGGGGAAAAATGAAGTGATGTTAAAAAATGAGAAAATGGCGTTAGATTTAGGTGCTATCGCAAAAGGTTATGCAGCTGACGAGGTAATGCGGATTTTAAAGGAGAAGGGGATTAAAAGTGCAGTTGCGGACTTGGGCGGAAATATATACGTCCTGGGGGCAAAGCCCAATGGGAAATCGTGGAGAATAGGTATTCAAAATCCTTTTAAACCAAGAGGCATTACTTTTGCAACCCTAGAGGTAAAAGATAAAACGATAGTAACCTCCGGCACCTATGAAAGGTTTTTTGTAGAGAATGGGAAAAAGTACCATCATATTCTGGATACTAAGAAAGGGTACCCGGTGGAAAATGGTCTGGTAAGCGTGACCATAATCGGAGATACTTCCATTGATTGTGATGCCCTTTCCACTACCGCTTTTGCCTTAGGTTTAGAGGAAGGCATAAAGCTAATTGAAAGTTTAAAAGGTTATGAAGCAATTTTTGTTACTCAGGATAAAAAGGTTTATGTAACTTCAGGAGTAAATAAGTATAATTTTACTATTACTGATGATGAATTTAAGTTGGAAAATTTATAATTTAATGAAATTTAAAAAAATAATCATTCAAGATAATTTTGAAATATATATTGTTAAAAAATTAACAATCTATTAAAACATTGTGATAATTTTCGCTTTTTGTATTGTAAAAAGAAATTTACTATGATAAAATAAAAGCAAGGAGTGATAATTTTTGTTTAAAAAATTTAAAATTCCCGATGCTACCATAGGAAGATTGACGGCTTACTCGAGATTTTTAAAAGAAGCCGATGAGAAGGGAATTTCAACGGTTTCTTCTCAAAATATTGCTGAAGCAACGGGTGTTACTCCTGCCCAGGTAAGAAAAGATTTAGCTTACTTTGGAGAATTTGGAACCAGGGGAGTGGGATATAACCCCAAGGAATTGTACAATTATATCATGAAGATATTAGGGCTTGATAAAAAGTGGAATGTAGCAATTTTCGGTGCAGGTAATTTGGGAACCGCCCTTTCTCAGTACCGGGGTTTTTTGGAAAGAGGTTTTGAAATAGTTTGTATGTTTGATACTGACCCAGAGAAAGTTGGTAAAAAAATAAACAATATTGAGATCTATCATTTGGATGAGCTGAAGGAAAAAGCAAAGGAACTTAACATTGAACTGGCAATTGTTGCTGTTCCAGCTCAGGTGGCTCAGGAAGTTGTAAACATGATTGTAGAGTCCGGTATTCGCGGTATTATAAATTTTGCACCGGTAAATATCTTCGTTCCCGATAATATAGTTTTAAGAAGGGTAGACCTGGCATCCCAATTAGAATATCTTACTTATTACTTAGGTGAAAATAGATGAAATTAGAAGATATAAAAAATATTCTGAAAGCGGATATCCTGTTAGGTGAAAATCTGGATCTGGAAATAGAAAATGCTTGTGGCGCAGAATTGATAAGCGACATACTTTCGGATAGTAAAAAGAATGCCGTTTTATTAACCGGATTAACCCATAATCAAATAGTTAAAACCGCCTTTATGTCGGATTTTAAAGCCATTATTTTTGTAAGAGGTAAAATGCCCGGGCGGGAAGTTATAGATTTAGCCAGGGAATATGGGCTTATTCTTTTGCGCACATTGTATCCACTTTACGAGAGCTGCGGACTTCTTTTCGAAGCAGGATTAAAAGGAGACATAAAAAATAAATATGAAATGAAAGATGTGGAAGAAAAGGACCTTGCTCGGGCTATGGAACTTTCTTACGATGTGGTAGGTGGGGATTTTAACACAGCGGGGAGAGCTACCGAACAGGCCAAGAAGATCTTCAGGCAAATAGGAATAGATCCTTCGATCTTAAGAAGGGTATCTATTGCAGCCTATGAAGCAGAGATGAATATCGTCATTCATGCCTTCAAAGGTAAAATTACCTTTAATTTGACACCTAAGTATATTGAAATTATTGCGGAAGATGAGGGGCCGGGTATACCGGATATAGATTTGGCTATGCAGGAGGGTTATTCCACAGCCCCAGCTTACATCCGCGAGATGGGCTTTGGAGCGGGAATGGGCCTTCCAAACATGAAAAAATTTTCAGATAAATTCGAAATAACTTCTGTTGTCGGAAAAGGGACAAAAGTGAGAATGATAATTTATTTAAAAAATATATAGATATAATTTTCTATTTAGCCCAATTAGGCTTTTAAGGAAAGCTGGTGGAATTTTTGACGGGATACTACCATTCCGTTACTCTCGATATATCGAAATGTAAGGGATGTACCAACTGCATAAAAGGGTGCCCAACAGAGGCAATAAGGGTGCGTAACGGAAAGGCCCAGATTTTACAGGATAAATGTATTGACTGTGGGGAATGTATAAGAATATGTCCGAATCAAGCAAAATATGCGGTTTACGATAGTCTTGAAAAATTAAAAGAGTTTAAGTTTAAAATCGCACTTCCCGCACCCAGTTTATTTGCCCAGTTCAAAGAAAATGTCTCTAAGGAACAGATAATAAATGCTCTGCACCAGGCAGGTTTTGACGAAGTATACGAGGTAGCCTTAGCTGCTGAGGAAATTTCCATTGCGATTCGCGAATATATAAAAAATAGCTCGATTAAACCCCTAATTTCTTCTTCCTGCCCTGCCGTACTGAGGTTAATACGCGTGAGGTTTCCTTCTCTGATTGAAAACATAATCCCTGTAAAATCACCTATGGAAATCGCGGCAAAAAGGGCAAAGGAAATCGTATCAGCAAAATTAGGTATTCCTGCAATGGATATTGGCACGGTATTTTTAAGTCCATGTCCTGCAAAAGTGACGGCAGTAAAACAGCCCATCGGCACATCAAAATCCTATGTGGATGCCGTCGTTCCTGTAAATGTAATTTACGGAGAGATATTAAAAAATCTCGGCAAAGGTATTTACCAAACGATTTTTAAAAGAGCTAATGGCCTTGGAGTAGGATGGGGTAGATCGGGCGGGGAAAATTTGGCTATAGGATGGGGAAATAATTTATCGGTAGATGGAATACACAATTGTATTGAGGTTTTAGAAGAAATTGAGATGGGCAAACTTTCCGATATAGACTATGTAGAGTTACAGGCATGCAATGGAGGATGTATAGGTGGAGCTTTAATGGTTGAAAATAGATTTGTCGCCAGGGTTAAACTCAGAAGGATGTCAGAAAAATTAGGGTATAATCCTAATTTTGATGAAAATGAAATAAAAATATCCATAAAAAATGGGCTTTACAATATGGAAGAACCTATTACTGGGGAAATTAACTACGGCTTGGATGGCAATATTGCAAAAGCTATAGAAAAGATGGAACTTTTGGAAAAAACCCTGAAAGGTCTTCCCGGACTCGATTGCGGAAGCTGCGGAAGCCCGAATTGTCGTGCTTTAGCTGAGGATATAGTTCTTGGAAGGGCCAATGAAACGGATTGCGTATTTAAATTAAGGGATAGGGTTAGGCAGTTAGCCAAAGAAGTTCTGGACCTCTCGCAAAAATTACCTCCCACCATGGATACGGATGGAGGTGAAGTCAATGAAACTGGTTGAACTGGTTGAAAAACTGGGTTTAAAGATTCTAACCGAGGGAGTAAACCTGAATAAAAATGTTGAAGGAGGATATGCCGGGGACCTTCTAAGCTGGGTTATGGCTCATGCAAAAGAAAATCAGGTTTGGATTACCATTCAAAGCCATCAAAATATTGTGGCAGTAGCTTCCCTGCTGGGCCTATCCGGAATCATTCTTGCAGAAGGGGTTCCGGTAGATGAAAATACCCTGAAAAAGGCAAAGGAAGAAAATATTCCTATTTTTTCTTCAAATAAAACCTCTTTTGAATTATGCGGTATACTGTATAATTTATTATACGGGAGCAGTTTTCGATGAAAGAATTTGCAGCAGACCTGCACATCCACAGCTGCTTATCTCCCTGCGCTTCCGAAGAAATGAATCCCCCTAATGTTATAAATATGGCAAAATTGCTGGGGATTAGCATAATAAGTGTATGTGATCACAATTGCTCAAAAAACGTTGAGGCCTTCATAAAAGCTTCGGGCAAAGAAATACTTGTTATTCCCGGCATGGAAGTTCAAACAATGGAAGAAGTTCACGTTCTGTGCTATTTCAAAGATATTAATAGCATGCGGATATTTGAAAACTTTATTTACAGAGGTCTTCCGGATGTAAAAAATATACCGGAGATTTTCGGAAGCCAGTATATAGTAAATGAAAAGGGAGATACCGTCGGGATAGAGGAAAAAATGCTATCGCTTTCGGTAAAATACTCTGTTAATCAAATTTTCGGCAAGGTAAAAGATTTAGGTGGGCTTTTTGTTCCTGCCCATATTGATAGAGAAAGTTACAGCATCATTTCAAACCTGGGATTTATTCCGGAGGATATTTACCCTGATGCGCTGGAATTTTCAAAAAGGGCACTAAAGGAAAGGAATTTAATGAATGTACCACTAATAGATATGACCAAAATTTATTCTTCTGATGCTCATAATTTGATGGGATTGGCTTTTCCTCCCAATACGTTTTTTATAATGGAGGATTTAACAATAGATGAATTTTTTAGATGCATAAAAGGTGAGGGCGGAAGGAGGGTTGTAATAAGGGAGTAGTTTTTTTTAACGAAATTTTTGTGAAAAGAATTACTTTAACAAAAAATTAACAATTTTACCCGGGACTTATTTAAAATTTTAAATTCAAATTTAGAAAATAAAGGAGTGATTTTCTTGGAAACCAATATCAAAATAGCCGACTACGAAGAAAAACTTAAAAAAATCGATGAAATGCTTGAAAAATATAAAGGCCAAAAGGGAGCACTTTTACAGGCTCTTCAGGAAGCACAGGGGATAATGGGATATTTACCCTTAGACGTTCAAAAGAAAGTAGCGGAAAGTTTAAATGTTACATTGAGTGAGGTTTATAGCACAATCACTTTTTACTCCTTTTTTAACCTCAAACCAAGGGGCAAATATCAGATAAGAGTATGCCTTGGAACTGCTTGTTATGTAAAAGGTGCAAATAAGGTATTAGAAAGATTTGAACAGGAACTGGGTATCAAAGTAGGGGATACCACTGATGATATTAAATTTTCCCTTGATGCTTGCCGCTGTGTTGGTGCTTGCGGGCTTGCTCCTACCGTAATAATAAATGAAGATGTATACGGAAGACTTACTCCTGACAAGGTTCCCGAAATACTGAAAAAATACGAATAGGCTATGAAGGAACTTTCTTTGCATATCTTGGACATTGTGGAAAATTCAATAAATGCAGGTGCTACCTGGGTGAAGATATCAATAAAAGAAGAAAGGGAAAAGAATTTGATGACGATAACAATAACCGACAATGGAAAAGGCATGGACGAAGATACGGTTAAAAAAGTAGTAGACCCTTTCTTTACCACCAGAACAACCAGGAGGGTAGGATTAGGAATCCCTCTTTTTGCACAGGCTGCAAAAATGGCGGGAGGAGATTTTAAGATCACTTCAAAATTGGGGATGGGTACGAAGGTAGAAGCTACTTTCATTAAAAACCACATTGATTTGCAGCCTTTGGGTAATATGGCAGATACCCTGGTCACATTGTGTGCCCTTTACCCCCATGTGGAGTTTATATATGAGCATTCGGTAGATGATAAGATTTTTGTATTTGATACCGGGGAAATAAAAAAACGATTAAATGATGTCCCTATTAACCATCCTTTGGTCCTTGACTTTATAAAGGATTATGTGGACAGCAACTTAAAAAGTATTTTGGAGGTGTAAAAGATGGGTGTAATAAAATCTCTTGAAGAATTGGAAAAAATACGTGAACAGGCTAAAGACCTTATAAACCTGAGAAAGGACAATGAAAATAAAACCCGAATTGTGGTAGGAATGGGTACCTGCGGAATCTCCGCCGGAGCCAGGCAGGTTTTGCTGGCGATACTGGACGAGATCAAAAAGAGGAATTTGAATGACGTTATTGTTACCGAAACGGGATGTATTGGTCTTTGTAAGTTTGAACCTTTAATAGATGTCATTAAACCCGGCCAGCCAAAGGTGACCTATGTCAATCTGGATGCCGAAAAGGCTCGTCAGATTGTTGCTAAACATATTGTGAATAATCAAATAATTGAAGAATGGGTTATACCAAATATTTAAAAGTTTTTGATTGTGAGGAGGATAAGCGATGGAGATTTATAGAGCACATGTGCTTGTTTGCAAAGGAACCGGATGCACCGCTTCGGGAAGCGAGCCTATAATTGAGGCTTTTCAAAAGGAAATTGAGAAAAAAGGTTTATCAAAGGAAGTAAAAGTGGTTCAGACGGGCTGTTTGGGACTTTGCGAGCTGGGACCTAATGTTTTGATATATCCTGAAGGAAGTTATTATTGCAGGGTAAAACCTGAAGATGTCGCCGAAATAGTTGAAGAACATCTGATCAAAGGAAGAATAGTTGAAAGACTCCTTTATAAAGAACATGCAACCGAAGAAAAAATGCGCGCATTGACTGACATAAATTTTTATAAGCACCAAAAAAGAATAGCTCTAAGAAATTGCGGTATTATAAACCCCGAAGTTATAGAAGAATATATTGCCAACGATGGGTATATGGCTTTAGCAAAGGTTTTAACAAAAATGACACCTCAGGAAGTTGTGGATGAAGTAACAAAATCAGGCTTAAGAGGAAGGGGAGGGGGAGGTTTCCCAACGGGCAGAAAATGGCAGTTTGCCAAGGATGCTCCCGGGGATGTAAAATACGTAGTTTGCAATGCGGATGAAGGGGACCCCGGTGCGTTTATGGATAGAAGTATTTTAGAGGGCGATCCTCATTCGGTCTTAGAGGCAATGGCAATTGCCGGGTACGCTATTGGAGCACAGGAAGGCTACATTTATGTAAGAGCGGAATATCCTATAGCTGTTAAAAGGCTTGAAATCGCTATTAACCAGGCCCGGGAAAGAGGGCTTCTTGGTGAAAATATTTTAGGTACAGGTTTTAATTTCGATATTTTCTTGAGGCTTGGTTCCGGTGCCTTTGTATGCGGAGAGGAAACGGCATTACTTGCTTCAATTGAAGGCAGAAGAGGTGAACCCAGGCCACGACCACCCTTCCCTGCACTTCAGGGTTTATGGGGGAAACCCACCCTGATAAACAATGTAGAAACTTATGCCAACATTCCGCCTATAATATTGAACGGTGCTGACTGGTTTGCGAGCATAGGCACCGAGAGAAGTAAAGGCACCAAGGTTTTTGCTATCGGAGGAAAGATAAATAATACAGGTCTTGTGGAAATCCCTATGGGTACCACCTTAAGAGAGGTTATTTTCGAAATTGGCGGCGGAATACCTAATGGCAAGAAATTCAAGGCTGTTCAAACCGGTGGGCCTTCCGGTGGCTGCATACCGGCATCGTTGCTTGATATGCCCATAGAATACGACACATTAACTCAAGCGGGATCGATGATGGGTTCCGGCGGTATGATAGTAATGGACGAGGACAACTGCATGGTGGATATTGCAAAATTCTTTTTAACCTTCACTCAGGATGAATCCTGCGGAAAATGCCCTCCATGCCGCATTGGGACTAAACGAATGTTAGAAATACTGGAAAGAATTACAAACGGGGAGGGCAAAGAGGGCGATATTGAACTTCTGGAAAACCTTGCAAAAAGTATAAAGGATTCCGCACTGTGCGGACTGGGTCAGACGGCACCAAATCCGGTACTTTCCACATTGAGGTACTTTAGAGACGAATATGAAGCTCATATAAAGGAAAAAAGATGTCCCGCAGGCGCCTGCAAAGCACTGATCAAATATGAAATTATTCCTGAAAAATGTAAAGGCTGTGGTCTTTGCGTAAAGGTATGTCCTGTAGGAGCAATAACGGGAGAAAGAAGGCAGCCTCATGTAATAGATAAAGAAAAATGCATTAAATGCAACAGCTGTTTTGATAGATGCCCGTTCGGGGCAATTGTTAAAAAATAAGTAGAAGGGAGAGAACTTTGATATGGAAATGGTTACGTTGACCATAGATGGCCAGAAAGTGCAGGTTCCCAAGGGTACTACTGTTTTAGAGGCAGCCAGGAAGCTGGGAATTAAAATTCCTACGCTGTGCTTTTTAAAGGGTATAAATGAAATCGGCGCCTGCAGAATGTGTGTAGTAGAGGTTAAAGGAGCAAGGAATTTGCAGGCATCCTGCGTTTACCCTGTATCCGAAGGTATGGAAGTGCTTACCAATACTCCTCGTGTAAGAGAATCGAGAAAAACGACCTTGGAGCTCCTTTTATCGGATCACAATTTAGAGTGCCCAACATGTGTGCGAAATTTAAACTGCGAATTGCAAAAATTATCTGAGGAACTGGGAATTAAATCCATTAGATATCAGGGCGAAAAGCACAGACCAAAGTATGATGATTTTTCACCGTCAATTGTCAGGGATACTTCAAAATGCGTCCTCTGCAGGCGCTGTGTGAGTGCATGCCATAAAGTCCAGGGAGTGGGGGTAATTTCTCCTAATCATAGAGGCTTTAATACAATGGTAGCTCCGGTATTCGACAAAAGTCTTTCGGAAGTTGCCTGTGTAAACTGCGGACAGTGCATACTGGTATGTCCAGTAGGAGCATTGAAAGAAAAGGACGATACTGACAGGGTGTGGCAGGCAATTGCAGATCCGGAAAAACACGTAGTAGTTCAAATAGCTCCGGCCGTGAGGGTATCTTTAGGAGAAGAATTCGGCCTGGGGAGGGGTGCCATCGTTACAAAGAAAATTCCAGCAGCTTTAAGAAGGATGGGATTTGACAGGGTTTTCGACACGGATTTTACTGCAGACCTCACTATTATGGAAGAGGGTAATGAATTCTTAGAAAGATTAAATCATGGGGGAAAATTGCCTTTGATAACTTCCTGCAGCCCCGGCTGGATTAAGTTCTGCGAGCATTACTATCCGGAGTTTCTGGAGAATTTGTCAACTTGCAAGTCACCCCAGCAGATGTTCGGAGCTATTGCAAAGACCTATTACGCTGAAAAAATGGGTATAGATCCTTCAAAAATATTTGTAGTTTCCATAATGCCCTGCACCGCGAAAAAGTATGAAGCAAAGAGGCCGGAAATGCGGGCCAGCGGCTATCAAGATGTGGATGTGGTGCTAACTACCAGAGAAATTGCAAGGATGCTGAAAGAAGCGGGAATAGACCTTGCTTTGATGCCCGATGAAGAATTCGATGAGCCCCTTGGGATATCTACAGGTGCGGGTGCTATTTTCGGAGCAACGGGCGGTGTAATGGAAGCCGCTTTGAGGACGGTATACGAATTAGTTACAGGTAAAGAGCTTGAGAGAATCGACTTTACGGAGGTAAGAGGTGTTGAAGGTATAAAAGAAGCAACTATTGATATAGATGGAATAAAAGTAAATGTGGCAGTGGCTCACGGGCTTTCCAATGCAAGAAAAGTACTCGACAGAGTAAAAAACGGCGAGGCCAATTATCATTTCATAGAAATAATGTGCTGCCCCGGAGGGTGTGTAGGCGGTGGAGGACAGCCGATATTAAACGCTGATGAAAGAATGGAATTGGATTATAGAGAAGTAAGAGGAAATGCTATCTATGAAGTCGATAGGAATATGCCTTTAAGAAAATCCCATGAAAATCCAGCGGTTCAGCAGCTTTATAAAGAATTCCTGGGTCATCCGTTAAGCGAGAAATCCCATGAACTCCTGCATACTCATTATACAAAAAGACCTCTGTATCCCGAGTCATAAATGAGTGTAAAAAATCATAAAAATTAGTATAGGGTGTTGTTTAATAAAACCTCGTCTGAAAAGGCGGGGTTTTTTGTTAATATTATACATGGATATTTAAAACAATTTGATAGAAATTCATAAGGATTTGTTGTATAATTTTTTTAGTGTTTGCTTTTTTTGTATACATGATACTTGTGAAAAAATTATTTTTTTTAATTAAAAGGTTTTAAAAGAAGAATGTCGAATATATAAAAGGTTTTTTAAACTGAGAGGAGAGGTGATTATGCTTAAAACTTTTAAGGGCGGGATTCACCCTGAGTATAATAAAGAGTATACAAATAGAAAACCCGTGGAAAGAGCTAAGCTTCCTTCAAAAGTAATTATTCCCATGAGCCAGCATGTGGGTGCACCCTGTGAGCCAATCGTAAAAGTAGGGGATACGGTAAAGGTCGGGCAAAAAATTGGTGAAGCAAAGGCACCGGTCTCTGCTCCCGTGCATGCCAGTGTATCGGGGAAGGTAATAGCAATTGAACCAAGACCGCACCCTTCAGGGGCTCTTGTAATGTCGGTGGTAATTGAGTCGGATGGAAAGGACGAAATATACGAAGGGATTAATCCTAAAAAACCGCTGGAAGAACTCACTCCCGATGAAATCAAAACCATAATAAGGGAAGCCGGCATCGTTGGAATGGGTGGTGCGGGATTCCCCACTCAGGTAAAATTATCGCCTCCGCCGGGAAAAACAATAGACACCATTATCGTAAACGGTGCGGAATGCGAACCTTATCTGACCTCTGACCATCGTTTAATGGTAGAACACCCGGAGGATGTAGTTTTCGGTCTTCTTGCTATTATGAAAGCAACCGGAGTTAAAAAAGGTTATATAGGAATTGAAAACAACAAACCCGATGCCATTGAAGCTATAAAAAATGCTGCAAAAGGATTGCAGGGAATCGAAGTGGTGGAACTGGATACTAAATATCCTCAGGGAGGCGAGAAGCAACTTATTAATGCAATTACCGGAAGGGAAGTTCCTTCCGGCGGGCTTCCCATGGATGTGCATGTGATAGTTGATAATGCGGGCACCTGTGCGGCAATAGCTAAGGCTTTGAAGACGGGTATGCCCTTAATAGAAAGGATTACAACGGTTACGGGAACGGGAATAAATGAGCCTAAAAACCTTTTGATTAGAATCGGTACTCCCTTTAGCGATATTATTGAACAATGCGGTGGGTTTAAAGGTGAGGTTGGAAAGGTCATTATGGGAGGCCCCATGATGGGCCTTGCTCAGGGATTACTGGATGTACCTGTTATAAAAGGAACTTCAGGAATACTCGTTCTCCAAAAGAAAGATGTAAATTTAGAGGAACCCTCCAATTGTATTAGATGTGCAAAATGCGTGGATGCATGTCCAATTCATCTATTACCTACTACCCTTGCGAAATTTGCCCAGAAGGGTAAATGGATTGAAGCCGAGCAGTATCATGCGATGGATTGTATTGAATGTGGGTGCTGTGCTTATGTTTGCCCGGCTCATATACCCCTTACCCAGTGGATAAGACTTGCTAAAAATAACATTGTTATGTCGAAAAAGAAATAGAATGGAGGCGAAAAAATGCAGGACTACAAGTTTATAACAACTTCTTCTCCCCATATACATTCGGGAGAAAGTGTTTCCAAAATAATGTATACTGTAGCAGGGGCTTTACTGCTTCCGACAGCTGCAGGTGTATATTTTTTTGGGATAAAAGCTTTACTTTTAGTAATTACCACTTCTTTGGCCTGTATAATTACCGAAGCCCTGTTTCAGATGCTGAGAGGGAAAAAAATCACTATATGGGACGGAAGCGCACTGGTTACGGGTATTTTACTGGCTTTAAATCTTCCGCCGGGACTACCTTTATGGATGGCTGTTGTAGGTTCCGCTGTGGCAATTTCGCTGGGTAAACAAATTTACGGGGGTATAGGTTCAAATCCATTTAACCCAGCTTTAATAGGCAGGGTATTTCTAATGATAACTTTTCCCGTTCAAATGACTAAATGGATAAACCCCGTTGATGGCACTACCGGTGCGACGCCTTTGATGCTTTATAAGATGCAGCATGTAACCACCGATTATTTGAATTTGCTGATAGGTAGGACCGGAGGCTCCATGGGAGAAACTTCGGCAATAATGATAATAATTGGAGGATTATACCTCATTTACAGGGGATACGTGGATTTCAGAACACCACTTTCATATCTTGCTACGGTAGCAGTGCTATCGCTCTTACTGGGAAGGGATCCCGTATTGCAGCTTTTATCGGGCGGGTTAATGCTCGGTGCCTTCTTTATGGCTACTGATATGGTTACTTCACCTATAAGCCGTTTAGGGAAAATTATTTTTGGCATTGGCTGCGGTTTATTTACCGTAATTATTAGATTCTACGGGGGATATCCCGAAGGAGTATCTTTTTCAATTCTCTTAATGAACGCCTTTACACCAATTATTAACAGGTTAACCGTGCCCAGAATTTACGGGGAGGTGAAAGCAAAATGAATCAACCGGTAAAAATGGTTGTAGTGTTAATGATGATTGCACTCGTAGCTGGTGCCCTCCTTGCTTTCACGTATCAGGCTACTTATCCCAAAATACAGCAACAGGCAAAAGAGGCTTTGGAGAGTTCAGTGTTAAAAGTAATTCCCGGTGCTGAAAAAATGGAAGAAGTCCAAAAGGATGGAATGACTTTTTATATCGGCATGGATAACCAGGGCAGTAAAAAGGGTATAGCTTTCAAAGCTGTGGGGAGCGGTTTTTCAGGGCCTATTGAAATAATGGTGGGATATAACCCCAAAGAGGGAAAATTAACAGGAATTGAAATACTTTCCATGTCAGAAACCCCGGGGCTTGGTGCTAAGATAAAAGAACCTTCTTTTACAGAACAGTTCAAAGGGAAATCGGTAAAAGACGAATTCGCTCCAAAAAAAGATGTTAAGGTTATTACCGGTGCCACTATTTCTCCTACGGCCGTTGCAAAGGCAATAAAATCCACCTTGGAAGAAGTGACTAAAATATATCCCGTAGGAGGTGATTTCTGATGCAATTGGTAAAAGATTTTGTTAACGGATTATGGAATGAAAATCCTATCTTTAGAATGGTTATCGGAATATGCTCGGCTTTGGCTGTTACAACCGCAGCAAAAAATGGAATAGCTATGGGACTTGCTTTAACTTTCGTATTAACCTGTTCAAGTATACTGATTTCCCTTTTGAAAAATATTATACCTTCAAAGGTAAGAATTCCCTGCTATATTATCGTAGTGGCTACCTTTACGACCATCGTAGACCTTGTAATGAAAGCGTATTTCCCCGCTTTATATCAGGTAATGGGTATTTTCATTCCTTTAATAGTTGTTAACTGCATAGTTCTTGCAAGAGCTGAAGCCTTTGCTTCGAAGGTAAATGTGTTGAGGGCTGCTGCCGATGCCCTTGGAATGGGACTTGGTTATGCCTGGGCAATAACGGTTATAAGCATGGTAAGGGAAATTTTAGGAAATGGGACGATCTTTGATATTCCTTTGTTCGGACAGAATTTTACTCAATGGGTAATTATGCTTCTTCCTCCCGGAGCTTTCTTTGTAATGGGGATTCTGGTGGGATTGATGAACCTTATAACGAGAAAATCGCCAAAGAACGACGGCTGCCATAACTGCTGATTGGGAGGTGAATTGAGTTGTTAAAGGAAATATTATTTATAATAATCGGTTCGGTACTTGTAAATAATTTCGTATTATCCAGGTATTTAGGACAGTGTCCATTCCTTGGCGTTTCCAGCAAAACCGAAACCGCCCTGGGGATGGGAATGGCAACTACCTTTGTTCTAACAATGACTGCGGTAGCGGCGTATTTCATTCAAAATTATATATTGGCACCTTTTGGATTGGATGCTTTTTTACAGATCGTATCGTTTATTCTGGTCATTGCTTCTCTCGTACAGCTTGTGGAAATGGTAGTCTTAAAAATAAGTCCACCCTTATACAATGCTTTTGGAATTTACCTTCCCCTGATTACTACTAACTGTATCGTTCTCGGAGTTGCTCTGTTAATTCCTTCCAAAAGCTACAATTTAATTCAAAGCATTGCTTTCGGCCTGGGTGCAGGACTCGGGTTTACCTTGGCTCTTGCTTTAATGGCAGGAATAAGGGAAGATTTGGAATTTGCTGATGTTCCAGAAGCTTTAAAAGGTCCTGCCATCGTCTTCATTACAGCAGGGCTACTTGCCATGATTTTTATGGGATTTGCGGGACTTGTTCCGCTATAAGGCTAATTTTTTTACCAGGAGGTGATTTATATGGCGAACTTAATAGCTCTGGCAATGATAAGTATGGGTGGACTTGGCCTTGTGCTGGGGAGCGGACTGGTAATTGCTTCAAAAAAATTTGCCGTTGAAACCGATCCCAAGGTGGATGAGATATTGGCTGCTTTGCCGGGGGCAAACTGCGGTGCATGCGGATATCCCGGATGCTCGGGTTTGGCAAAAGCGATAGTTGAAGGAAAGGCTTCCGTAAGTGCTTGCGTCGTCGGGGGGCCAAAAGTCGCTGCAAAAATAGCGGATATTATGGGAGTAAATCCTGAAGGCGAAACAAAGGATAAAAAAGTGGCCAGGGTTTTATGCCAGGGCAGTGTAAATAATGCCAGATTTAAATCCGAATATGTGGGCATAAAAACCTGCAGGGCAGCTTCCCTGGTAAACGGGGGTCCAAAAGCATGCACCTTTGCATGTATAGGATTTGGCGACTGTGAAAAGGTATGCCCGGTAGGAGCAATAAGTATGTCGGAAGATGGCCTGCCCGTTATCGATGAGGGAAAATGCACAGGATGCGGGCTTTGTGTAAAAGCCTGTCCAAAAATGGTGATCAGTCTTTCACCCTTAAAAAATGAAGTGCACGTAAGATGCAGGGCTACGATGAAGGGAAAGGATACAAAGGACGTATGCAAAGTTGGATGTATTGCCTGCAAACAATGTGAAAAAGTTTGTCCCTTTGATGCAATACATGTAATTAACAATGTAGCGGTAATCGATTATGAAAAATGTACAAATTGCATGCTCTGCGTAGAAAAATGTCCGACAAAGATAATAACATCTAAATTTGAAAAAAGAAAGAAGGCCGAAATCACGGATGCCTGTATCGGTTGCACTATTTGTGCCAAGAATTGTCCGGTAAATGCAATTACCGGGGAAGTTAAAAAGAAACATGAAGTACAAAAGGACCTTTGTATTGGTTGCGGTGTTTGTGCAGAAAAATGTCCTAAAAAAGCTATTAATATGATAAGGGAATAAAATTATTGTTAAAAAAAGCCTTAAAGGTTTATAATATGCCCTTTAAGGCTTTTTCTATTCGAATTATCTATTTATAGGATAAATTTTTAAATTTTAAATAAGACTTAATAATAATGTGATATTTAATAGAAGATATGTTTATGCTGGTAATGCTCCTGAACGAGCATTAAAACTTCCCCAAACCTTTGAAAATGGACTACTTCCCTTTCTCTTAAAAAGGAGAGTGCTGTGATAACGCCCGTATCATTGGTTAATGTAATCAATCTTTCGTAGGTAGCTCTTGCTTTTTGTTCAGCTGCCAAATCTTCGTGAAGGTCAGCAATGGGATCGCCGCTGGAAGCAATATAAGCTGCCGTGAAGGGAACGCCCGCAGCATCATGGGGGTAAAGAGCGTTGTCGTGTTGGGAGAAGTGATCGCCTAATCCAGCGTTTCTCATCTGTTCCGGCGTAGCACCATAGGTTAATTTATATATTAAAGTGCCTATAATTTCCCAGTGAGCCAGTTCTTCCGTACCTATATCGGTTAAAAGGGCTTTTGCCTGAGGTATTGGCATGGTATATCTTTGTGTAAGATACCTTACCGCTGCCGCAAGTTCGCTATCCGGTCCTCCGTACTGGGCAAATAAAAATTTGGCCATTCCCAGGTCGGTTTTGCTTACATTTGCAGGGCACTGCAATTTCTTTTCATAGTACCACAATTCTGATCCCTCCTAATATTCAATTTCCCAGGGCCAGGGAGAATTAATATATTTATAGGGGTAAGGGCTAATGCTGTCAAGCCTCATCGGTCCGTAAGTTGATTCGTATTCATTTTTTAGTTGATAGGACAATCTAACATATTTATTATGGTCTTCAATGGCTCTCCTTTCATCCGGATGGGTATCCAGAAAGAGAGAAAGTTCCCATACGGCAAAGTCCACGGCCATAATATTTTTTAATTTTTCTACCATATCTTTGTTATGATGGGACATAATGTTCTACCTCCTTTTATTTATTCTTGAAAAGTTTGAGGTGGAAAAGGTCTGTAAAGCTCAGGAAATAAAGTGCCATTTCTGAGAGCGGTTTTTATATCAAAGGTTTCACCGTACATCTGCATGGGGATATATACCTGGGCAAGTTTCATATCTATATAAAAACCTTTCTTGCTTTCCGACATTATTATCTACCTCCAGGAATTTATTTTTTTTTTTTTTTTTGCGATATTATAATATGATTATTTTATGAAGGGGGTGAAAGGCATAAAAAAAAGCCCGAAAGGGCTTTAAAAATTTTTAAATAACCTTTTCTAAAGGCTTTTTTAATTGAAAATATAAATAGCTTGCAATTACTGCTTTTATAATATCACCGGGAATAAAAGGAAATAGACCTACTGCAATTGCTTTTTTTAAAGATAAATGTGTAATAAAAGCTAAGTACGGAACTCCAATTAAGTATATAAAAAATACTCCAAAAACAAGATTTAAAAATAAAATACGAAATAAATTATTAGAGTATTTTTTGAAGGTGGAAATAAAAAATGCTGCAAAGGGCCAGCTGAGAAGATACCCCCCGCTGGGACCCAAAATTACGTTAAGTCCGGCTCTACCACCTGCAAAAACAGGTACCCCTGCAGCGCCCAAAAGAAGATATATAAGCATGCTTAGAAAAGCTGAAGGTGGTGAAAGCATTAAGCCGGCAAGCATGACCGCAAAGGTTTGAAGGGTAATGGGAACCGGACTGAAAGGTAAAGGAATTTTTATGTAGCTAACTACCACCATTATGGAGGTAAAAAGAGAGATAAAAATTAAATCCTTAGTTCTTATATTCATGGCTCACCTCACAAAATTGTTTTTTTTCTTTAATTATATTTATGTCTCGGAAAAATGTCAACCTATAAATAAAAATAGTTAACAAATTGATTGTTGACCTTTTAAAAAAAATATGATTTTATATTTATAACTTTTTTATTTCTCCCATGAATTTAACATAAAGCAGGGAAGAATATAAAACAGGAGGGGATTTTAATGAAAAATGAGATTACTTTAAAAGTATCGGGAATGTCCTGTCACCACTGCAAGAATGCCATAGAATCCGCCTTAAAAAAAATGAACGGTGTAATTTCAGCGGAAGCCTTTGTTAAAGAAGGGAAGGTTTCAGTTTCTTTTGATAGAGACCTGGTAGATAAGAAAGACATAATAAGGACCATTGAAGAGACGGGTTATGACGTCGAAGGTGAGTAAATTATGAAAAATAAAAAGACTAAAAAAGGGAGTTTTTTCTTGGGAAGATATTTCAAAAACGGTGAAAATATGGTAGGTCATCTTTCAAATAAAACCACAAGGCTTGCCCTTTTTTTCGAAAAGAAAGCTTACTTGGATAAAAAAAGAAAAGAAAAGGAAGATAAAAGGTAAACTTTAAGGATCTTACAGGATTGTAAGATCCTTTTTTATTGGGACAAACATATGTATACCTCTTGTCTTAAATTTTACAAAGTGTTACACTAATTTATGTTAAGGTGGGATGGTATGTTTACGAAAGGTGATAAAATATTAATTGCCGTTGTTTTGTTTTTTTCAGTTTTTACATTAATTATTTTTTATACCTATGGGATGGATAATAACCCGACCTATGCAGTAATAGAAGTTAATGGGAAATTCTTTCAGAAAATTTCCTTGGGGAGCAATGGCCCACAATTAAAGGTTGAAGTACCCGGAATTTTGGGTGTCAGCGTAGTAGAAATAGATAAAAATCGCGTGAGAATGCTGAAATCACCCTGCAAGGATCAACTATGTGTTCAACAGGGTTGGGTTGAAAAAGGCGGAGAAATGATAGTTTGTCTTCCCAACCGGGTAGTTGTTAAGATTGTAAAAGAAAAAAAAGATGATATGGATGGGGTAAGTTTTTGATGATGAAGTACAGTAAACTCGTATATTTATCTCTTTTCGTTACCTTTGGAATAACCCTTCATATCGTTGAAAGTTCAATTCCGGTACCGGTGCCAATTCCGGGAGCAAAATTGGGCCTTGCGAATATAATGGCGTTAATAGCGATTTTAATTTTTGGAATTAAGGAAGGCTTAATAGTAAATGTTTTAAGATGCATCATAGGATCCACACTTTATGGCTCAATGTCAAGCCTTATATATAGTCTTTCGGGTGCTGTTGTGGCTACATTAATAATGGGTATATTTTATAAGTATTGTAATAATGTTTTTAGCCCGATTGGTATTAGTGTCCTCGGCGGGATTTTTCATAATATTACTCAGTTAACGGTAGCGATGATAATATTAAAAACCTGGGGACTATATGTATATCTTCCCCATCTTTTACTAACTGGACTTGTTACCGGTATATTTACCGGAATTCTGGCGTTCTTTGTCGAGAAAAATTTAAGGGGCATTATGAAAAAAATGAAGTTTTTTTAGATTTGATAATAAGCTTTTTTAAAAATATTTTGAGGTGAAAAAAATGAAGAAAAGTAATCGAAGTATACTGCTTCTGGTAATAATATTAATAATTGGTGCGATTTGTGGGAATTTAATTGGAGAAAGCTTAAAAACAAAATTGCAGATTCTTTCTTACGGAGTAAAAATTGGTTTAAACCCGACTAAGCTTGAATTGGGAGTTTTTAATTTAACTTTTGGTTTTTCCATGAATTTAAATATCGCCGGGGTTATCGGCATAATTCTGGCATTGTTATTATATCAGAGGATGTAAAATCTATGGGTAGGAAATTGGTCCTTGCATCTTCATCACCCAGGAGAATTGAATTATTAAAACAAATTGGATTAGATTTTGAAGTAATTCCCGCCAATATAGAAGAAGAAAAGATTATAGAATTAAAGCCTGATGAATTGGTGCAAAAACTTGCTATCGAGAAGGTAATAAGTGTATCCAAGAAAGTTAGGAATAGTATAGTTATCGGGGCAGATACTTTGGTTTATGCGGAAAATAAAGTCTTAGGCAAGCCCAGGACGGAAAAAGAAGCTTTGGACATGCTGTTATTATTGAGCAACAAATGGCATAAGGTTTACAGCGGGATAGCTGTTCTTGACACGGAAACTCAAAAGCTGATAACAGATGTAGAAGAATCCGGTGTAAAATTTAAAAGCATATCTGAGAAAGAAGCAAAAAATTACATACAAACCGGTGAACCGATGGATAAAGCTGGCGCCTATGCCATACAGGGCAAAGGTGCTGTCTTTATAGAAAGAATTGAAGGATGTTATTATAACATTGTGGGATTGCCTTTGTTTAAATTGGTAAAACTGTTAGAGCAATTTAATGTATATGTATTTTGATTTTAAGAATTTAAGGAGGTTTTCGGTGAAGACGGTAAAAATAAAGGATTTACCCGAAGAGCAAAGACCAAGAGAAAGAATGTGGACCTTAGGTGCAGAAGCATTAAATGATGCGGAACTTCTGGCATTAATTTTGGGAACCGGGACAAAATCGGAATCTGCTCTTATGCTTGCCCAAAGGCTGTTAAAAGGTGATGGAGGGAAAAAAGGGCTTGAATATATATATAATGCCAGCTTAGAAGAACTTTCAAACCTAAAAGGAATAGGCGCCGCTAAAGCGGTTAAAATAAAAGCAGCAGTAGAAATGGGGCGAAGGATTGCCTCAAATTTTGGCGTAAAAAAAATTGTTATAAATTCTCCAAAAGATGTAGAAAATTTATTAAAGGAAGAGATGCGGGCCTTAGAAAAAGAACATTTTAGAGTAATTTTGCTGGATACTAAAAACAAGGTAATCTCTGTTGAGGAAATTTCCATAGGGACATTAGATTCTTCTATTGTGCACCCGCGAGAAGTATTTAAACCGGCGATTAAAAGAAGCAGTTCTTCAATTATATTGGTTCACAATCATCCCAGCGGTGATCCCTACCCGAGTAAAGAGGATATAGTTATTACAAAAAGACTCTGCGAAGCGGGGAAGTTACTGGGGATTTATGTTGTTGATCACATAATAATTGGAAATTCTTCCTTTAGCTTTAAAGCAAATGGATTATTAGAATAGAACCACCGGAAAGGAGATAACGAGATGTTACCATTTTTTAAAGCTTTTTCGAAGGATATAGGGATAGATTTGGGTACCGCAAATACCCTCGTGCATGTCCGCGGGAAAGGAATTGTGCTCAGAGAACCCTCGGTAGTTGCGATCCAGAGGGATACCGGAGCCATATTAGCGGTAGGAGAAGAGGCAAAACAGATGATAGGAAGAACGCCCGGTAATATCGTTGCAATAAGGCCTTTAAAAGATGGTGTTATTGCTGATTTTGATGTAACCCAGGCGATGCTAAAACATTTTATTTCAAAAGCTTTAAGGGCAAAAGGGGTAGTAAAACCAAGGGTAGTGGTAGGTATTCCCTCCGGCGTTACGGAAGTTGAGAAAAGAGCTGTAATAGATGCTACACTGCAGGCGGGAGCCAGGGAAGCTTACCTTATTGAGGAACCCATGGCAGCAGCTATTGGAGCCGGGCTTGAAGTTCACGAGCCCACAGGAAATATGGTGGTCGACATAGGTGGCGGCACTACAGAGGTGGCGATAATTTCATTGGGGGGAATAGTAACAAGCAGGTCTATCCGCATAGGCGGCGATGAAATGGATGAAGCTATAGTTAATTATATCAAAAAAGAATACAATCTTATGATTGGCGAAAGAACGGCAGAAGATATAAAGATAAAAATGGGATCGGCATACCCTAAACCCGAGGAGGAAACTGCGGAGGTAAAGGGAAGGGATTTGATTACCGGCCTTCCAAAAACAATTACAGTTACTTCTAAGGAAATTAGAGAGGCTTTAAAGGAGCCGGTCAATAGCATCATTGAAGCTATTAAAGTTACTTTAGAAAAAACTCCGCCGGAACTGGCTGCGGACATTATGGACAGGGGAATTGTAATGACTGGAGGCGGTTCATTGCTTTATGGTCTTGATAAACTTGTAAATGAAGAAACGGGCATGCCGGTTCATTTAGCGGAAAACCCCTTAGATTGTGTTGCTCTTGGTACGGGCAAGGTTCTGGAAGAAATAGATTTATTAAAGAGAGTTCTCGTTTCACCCAAAAGATAATCGATAAAGGGTGTGATTTTTTTGCTTGGCCTCTTTAAAAAAAGACAATTCTGGTATATAGTGCTGGTTATTTTTTTAATTACTTTAACTTACAGGTTAACCTATACCAATGAACAGTTATTTAATCGAATAGAACGGCCAATTTTGGCCGTCTTTTCTCCTATTAGCGACTTTTTCAGCAGTGTGGTAAATTATTTTGCCGGTAAAGTTACTTCGATAAAAGATATTTTTTATTTAAAAAGCCAGAATGAGATTTTAAAAAAGAAAGTAGATGAGCTTAGTTCCTATCAGAAAATATATTATGAGTTAAAAACCGAAAACGAAAAATTAAGGAGGATGCTGGATCTAAAGGAGAGAAGTTATGATTATAATTTGGAAGCAGCCGAGGTCATCGGAAGAGACCCGAGCAATTGGTTCAATATTCTGATAATTGACAAAGGTACAAATAGCGGTGTTAGTAAAAATATGGCTGTAATTTCTGAAGATGGCCTTGTAGGATATACCGTAGATGTGGGTAATAACTGGGCCAAGGTGCTGCTGATAATCGATAATAGAAGTTCAATAAGTGCCATGATTCAAAGAACAAGGGATAACGGTGTTATAAAGGGAAGTGTGGCGCCGGCACCTCCCGGGTATCTTAAAATGGTGTATTTACCCATGGATGCTTCTGTGGTTAATGGGGATGTAGTTATTTCCTCGGGGTTAGGTGGAATAGTTCCAAAGGGAATAATTATTGGCAAAGTTGAAGAGGTGAAAAAGGAATCGGACAATTTAATGAAATTTGCAATTGTAAAACCCGCTGTTGATTTTAATAAATTGGAGTACGTTTTTGTTATTAAGAATTTTTCATATACCGGCAGGGAGTGAATCCAATTGAGATATGTATTTTACCTGTTAATAATGAGCCTTGTTTTAGTAATTCAATCTTCAATAAGTCCTTACATAAAAATTGGTGGAGTAAATCCCGATTTTTTTTTAATAATGCTTTTAAGTTTTTCTATTATTAAAGGACCGGAAAGGGGATCCCTTTACGGATTATCCGGCGGATTTATCGAAGATTTAATGTTCGGAAGATTCATCGGGCTAAATTCTTTAACAAAATTTTTAACGTGTTATATAACGGGATGGGGGACCAAAAATCTTTTTAAAGGCCCTGCCATATTTACAATTTTATTCGTTTTCATAGGCAGCTTAATTTATAACTTGCTTTTTTTGCTTGCTAATTATATATTTATTCCTTCCTTCCAAAGGGGAAATTTTTTCACCTTTTTTATATATACAGCAATTGTTAATGCAATTTTTGCTCCAATAGTGTATAATTTTGTGTACAAAATAGAACATTTTTTCGATTACTATTTTAACATTAAGTACTAAATCTTTTGATTTTTATCTATATCGAGGGGAATAAAAGTGGTAAGTACAAAAAATAAGAACTTGAGAAGGATAGAAAAACGGCTTTATATAATGACCTGGCTGTTGCTTTTTATTTTTTTATTTTTAAGCAGCGGTCTTTTCGTCCTACAGGTAGTTAAAGGCTCGGATTATGAAAAAATGGCTGAAGAAAACCGAATAAGAATAATACCTGTTACCGCCCCAAGAGGGATCTTCAAAGACAGGAACGGGCGAATCCTGGTAAATAATAAACCCAGTTTTACGGTTTCTTATACCAACGTAAAATCCACTGAAAAAGAACAGGATGAGGTATTTAAAGAATTAAGCGAAATTCTAAATATGCCTTTGATCACCCATGTGGTGAATGAAAAGTATACGGTTAATGAAAAAAACGAAGTGGTATTAGATAAACTTCCTATAATGGATACAAATTCCGATGGTAAAATTGATGAAAAAGACATCAAAATTGTTGATGAAGAGTCAGGTAATAATATTGTACCGATAAAAATAGAACTGGCTAAAGGAAAATTGTATTTTGACAGTAATGTAAAACCGGGTAGTAACCTTCTCATATCCTATAGTTTTAATACTTTTAAAAACAAAATACGCGATTTGGGTTATAAAAAATACATGCCCGTTCGACTTAAGACCAATGTAGATTTTGAAACCGTCGCAAAAATTGAAGAAAAG
This sequence comes from Thermovenabulum sp., assembly GCF_049723235.1. Classification (NCBI taxonomy): domain Bacteria; kingdom Bacillati; phylum Bacillota; class Clostridia; order Thermosediminibacterales; family Thermosediminibacteraceae; genus Thermovenabulum; species Thermovenabulum sp. The sequence continues at coordinate 109,139 of NZ_JBNARB010000004.1, forward strand.
AGACTGCCCGGAGTGGTAATTGAGGTAGAGCCCATAAGAAACTATATTTACGGCAGTGAAGCTGCCCACATATTTGGGTATGTGGGAGAAATAAGCAAGAATGAATTGGAGGCACTTAAAGACAAGGGCTACAGGGCAGGAGACTTAGTAGGTAAAATGGGGCTTGAGAAGGTATTAGAGCCGTATTTGAAGGGCACTAATGGAGGGAAACAGGTAGAAGTCAATGCATTCGGAAAGCCTATTAAAGTCTTAGGAGAAATTCCCCCGGTTGCCGGTGATACAGTGGTTTTGACTATTGATTCTGAGTTACAAAGGGTTGCGGAAAAGGCGCTTCAGGACCAGCTATTAAAACTGCAAACCGATAAAATTAAACCCTTCCCAAATGCAAAGAGAGGCGCGGTAGTTGTTTTGAACGTTAAGACGGGCGAAGTTTTAGCAATGGCAAGCGTGCCGAGCTTTGACCCAAACATGTTTGCCAGAGGGCTCACTGCAAAAGAATGGGAAGATCTTTCCAACAACCCGCTTAAACCGCTGGTGAACATTGCAATTTCGGAAACCTATCCGCCCGGTTCGGTCTTCAAAATGATTACAGCTATCGCCGCTTTGGAAAACAATATTACAAATGAGAAGGAAACCATATACGATAGAGGGGTGTACTGGACCATTCTGCCAAAAAAAGACTGGAAGCCCGGCGGACACGGTGTGGTGAATATGATAAAAGCCATTGCAGAGTCCTGCAATATATACTTTTTCGAAATGGGCAGAAGATTGGGGATTGATCTAATAGAAAAATATGCAAAAATGTTCGGCTTAGGACAGATTACGGGGATTGAACTTCCGGGAGAAAAGGCAGGCGTAGTAGCCAGCCGGGAGTATAAAGAAAAAACTTTTAAAAAGGCTGAGGACAAGATCTGGTACCCGGCGGAAACCTTAGATGCAGCTATTGGTCAGGGTTATCATCAGTATACTCCGCTGCAAATAGCCACTTATGTATCGGCAATTGCCAATGAAGGTTACTGGATGAGGCCTCATATTATAAAATCTATTGTGGATGCTGATGGCAGAACCGTTTTTGAAAGTAAAGCGGAAATTGCAGGAAAAGTAAATGTTTCGAAGAAAACCTTTGAAATAGTAAAGCAAGGGATGAGGGGAGTTGTATCCCCGGGAGGAACTGCCTACGGAGTATTTTCCAATTTCCCAATACCGATAGCGGCAAAAACAGGTACCGCACAGTGGGACCTTAAAAAAGCTCCTCACGGATGGTTCGTAGCCTTTGCCCCTTTTGACGATCCTGAAATCGCTGTGGTGGTTTTTATAGAACAGGCGGGGTCTGGAGGAAGCACCGGCGGCCCGGTAGCCAGGGCAATACTGGAAGAATACTTTCATCTTAATAGTAATGCTAATGCCGGGGATAACGGCGATTCTAATGTTAATCAAAGAGGTCCACTTCAACCATGAAAAAACCAGAATCTTTACAGATTCTGGTTTTTTTTACTGCAAAAGAAGGAATTAAAAGTTTTTTGAAGAATATTGATAAAAAGATGTTCCTTAAATTCGGAGGGAAGAAAATGAATCGAGAGCCGGTAGCAATAAAGGGAACAAGAGATGGCCTTGCAATAATTTTATACAAGAATACAGAGTTTGAAAAAGCAAAAAATGCCATTTATGAAAAATTAAAAAAAAGTGGGGAGTTTTTCAAAGGTGCTAAAGCGAGAGTTTTTATAAAAGAAGGAATATTGGAAAAAAAGGAATTGGAAGATTTGGAAAAATTGCTGAACGATTTTGGTATAAGCCTGAAAAAAGAAGCATTCTTGAAAGCAATGCCTTTGCCCACCCATTTTTCCACCACTACTTTGTACCTCAAAAAAACCATCCGTTCCGGGCAAAGGATAAGTTATGGAGGCAACATTGTCATACTGGGAGATGTAAATCCCGGCAGTGAGGTTCTGGCGGGGGGAGATATAATTGTTCTGGGTGCTTTAAGGGGACTTGCCCATGCAGGTTATAAAGGTAACCGCGCTGCCATTGTCGCTGCTCACAAATTGCTACCTACTCAGCTGAGGATTGCCGATGTGATTGCGAGGCCCCCGGATGAAAAACACGAAACTTCAAAGGTTCCAGAAATAGCACGCCTTAAGGAGGATACTATTATTATTGAACCTTATTACAATATTTTAGAAAATAATAAATCAAAACAGGAGGGGAATAAATGGGTCAGGTAATAGTTATTACATCGGGTAAAGGTGGAGTTGGAAAAACTACAGCTACTGCAAATATTGGTACCGGACTTGCCCATCTTATGAGAAAAAGGGTAGTTATGATAGATACGGATATAGGTTTGAGGAACCTGGATGTGGTAATGGGATTGGAAAACAGGATCGTTTACGATATAGTTGATGTGGTAAATGGAGAATGTCGATTAAAACAGGCCTTAATAAGGGATAAACGTTTTGATAATCTGTATTTACTGCCCGCTGCTCAGACAAAGGACAAGACCGCCGTCAGCCCTGAACAGATGAAAAAATTATGCGAACAGCTGAAGGAGGACTTTGATTATATTCTTATTGACTCACCTGCCGGTATTGAACAGGGTTTTAAAAATGCGATTGCGGGAGCGGAAAAGGCTTTTGTTATTACAACACCCGAAGTTTCGGCTGTAAGGGATGCGGACAGGGTAATTGGCTTATTGGAAGCAGCGGGATTTGAAGAACCCAAGCTGATAATCAACAGGATAAGACCTGAAATGGTGAAAAAAGGGGATATGATGGATATTAATGATATTTTGGATATTTTAGCTATAGGGCTTTTGGGGGTAATCCCTGAAGACGAAAAAATAGTGATATCCACCAACCGGGGAGAACCGGCGGTGGTGGATGAAATGTCAAAAGCTGGCCAGGCTTACCGAAATATTACCAGGAGAATAGAAGGAGAAGATGTACCTCTCATGTCTTTAGATGTCGAACCTTCATTGTTCGAGAAAATTAAAATGTTTTTCGGATTTAAATCAAAAAGATAAAAAGGGGGGAGATTATGGATTTTTTCAAATTTTTCTCAAGAGAAGATGTGGCCAGTAAAGAGATTGCCAAAGAAAGATTAAAGCTCATCCTTGTGCATGACAGGGCCAATGTCTCACCCAAGTTTTTAGAAATGATTAAGAGCCAGCTTATAAACCTGATTTCGGATTATATTGAAGTGGAAGAAGAAGGGATGGAGGTGAAACTTACGAGAATAAAAAAGGATGAGGAAGAAGATACAACGGTTCCTGCTTTAGTGGCGAATATACCTATTAAAAGAATAAAAAATATTGCAAGGGTTTAAAATTACATAATATACCTGTAAAAATTCGATTAAGCCCCCTTATTAGTCGGTTTATTTTATGGTATAATGATTATCGAGTTTTTCGGGGGGCTTTTAATTATGGATACGAGACTTTTGAAGAATTTAAATTTTAAAATGATCCTTATTGTATTTTTTATTTTTTTAATTAGCATATTAGCTATTGCCAGCGCTTCGCATGCTAATAAACCCGATGGCACCATGCGCTATGTTGTTATGCAGAGCACCTGGTTTTTGATCGGGCTTTTATGTATGGCAATAGTGTTGATGATAGATTACAATACTATAGCTTCCCTCGCTCCTTATGTATATATTGCTAATGTGCTATTGCTAATAATTGTATACGCTATAGGTAAAACTACAATGGGTGCTCAAAGGTGGATTCCTATTGGTCCTTTTTCATTGCAACCTTCTGAATTTGCAAAATTGGCAGTGATAGTTTCCCTTTCCAAACATTTGGAAAAGACCAAAGGGGTAAAAAATATAAAAGATTTAATACTTGTTTTTCTCCACGTGGGTGTTCCTTTGATATTAATTTTAAAACAACCGGACTTAGGTACTTCACTGGTGCTTCTGGCAATAATGTTCGGGCTTGTTTTTATCTCAGGTATAAATTTAAAGTTGTTCTTCGGAATTATAGGTGCGGGAATATTATCAATGCCCGTTTTATGGGAATTTTTGCACGATTATCAGAAAAAAAGAATTCTGGTTTTTTTAAACCCTAATTTAGACCCCCTTGGAGCGGGTTACCACGTTATTCAATCAAAGATCGCCATTGGTTCCGGCAGAATACTGGGAAAAGGGCTATTCCAGGGAACACAGAATCAATTGGATTTTATTCCCGAACAGCATACGGACTTTATATTTGCCGTAATCGGTGAAGAAATGGGGTTCATAGGCAGTTTGTTGCTCCTGATATTATTTATATTATTGATTTATAATGTACTTCAAATTGCACTAAAATCAAAGGATACCCTGGGAACCTTTATTGCAACCGGAGTAGCTTCAATGTGGACTTTTCAGATGCTTGTAAATATAGGGATGACCCTTGGGTTGATGCCGGTTACCGGAATTCCCCTTCCCTTTGTTAGCTACGGAGGTAGTTCTCTTTTAATGAACATGATGGCATTGGGTTTGGTATTGAATGTTGGAATGAGAAGGCAAAAGATACTTTTTTAAGCAGGTTATTACCTGCTTTTTTTATTTTGTAATAATTATTTTTTTGTTTAAATAGATATAATATATAAATTCTTTGCCGGGAGGTAATAAAATGTGGGAAAAACCGCAAAGGAGGTTTTTGCAATATATTGTAAATACGAGACAGGTTTTAATGGTAATGACTGTTCTAGTGCTTTTACTTTTAATCAATAGATTAAGTCCTCCCTTTAAAGATCCGCTATTTTCAATAGCAAAGTACTATACAAACTACGAATTTAACATTAGTAATATTAATTTAAATAACTTAGCAAAGGCGGTTAAAACCTTTGCCGAAACGAAAAATATTAAGGAATTGCTGAAAAGGGAGGTTGATTCCAGTAAAGTATTATCTACTTTTGCACAACCGGTTCAAAACGGCAAGGTCACATCGGGGTTTGGGTTAAGACTTCATCCGGTGGAAAAAATTTTAAAAGCCCACAATGGAGTGGATATTGAGCAATCAGAGGGTACACCCGTACATGCCGTTTTGGATGGTGAAGTAATTTTTGTTGGAAAGGATGCCGAATTGGGTAATTACATAAAGATAGCTCACGAAGGCAATATGATAACCTTATATGCCCATTTGAAAGACGTGTATGTTAAGACAAAGGATAAAGTCAAGAAAGGGCAAATAATCGGTTCCGTAGGGCAGACGGGTATAGCCGAAAATCCGCATTTACACTTTGAAGTATGGAAAAACAACGAGCCTCAGGATCCCTTAAAATGGCTTAATTATTAGTTTCTTAATTCAAGGGTGGAAAAATGCAGCTTTTAGATGTAGGAGTAATATTTAATATTAAAAGCATAAGAGTTAAAATTTCCATTTCCTTCTTGATTTTTTTTGGAATATCTTTTTTCAGCCCTTATGCAAAGGAATTTTGTGCTCTAATAGTATCCCTTGGGATTCACGAATTAAGTCATATAATAGCTGCTGATGCTTTAATGGTCAAGGTCAGTGAAATAATTTTTCTCCCTATTGGAGGGAAAATAAAATTAGATAAAACAAAAAACATTTCCTATATGGAAGAAATTATTTTAAGTATGGCCGGCCCTTTCGGTAATCTTCTGGTATTTATCTTTTTATTTGCTTTAAAGCAAAAATTACCCATGTGGGAAGAATATATCGATTTATTGGCTTCTAAACAACTATCCATAGCTTTGTTTAATTTATTACCGGCTTTCCCTCTCGACGGTGGAAGAATTTTTTTGATGTGGTTGTTCCAGAACCTAAATATCATTTTATCCATTAATTTTGCAGCATTAATAAGCCTGATAATTTCCTTAGCTTTGATTTTATTTGGAGCAATTCTTTATTTTTCCGGTTTGCTTTCTCCTTTTTATTTTGTTTTTGGCTTTTTTTTACTCCTGACAGCCCTGAAGGAGAAAAAAGATTTGCCCTTTATGGTAATTTACGACTTTTTAAATATAAAAAAAAGGTTTAGCGATAGTGATTTCTGGAAGGTGAAATATATAGCCGTAAAAGAAGAGTTCCTTATTAAGGATATACTTAAACTTGTGGATCCTAAAAGCTATATAATACTTGTGGTTATCGATGGACAGGGTAAAATTAGAAAATTCTTGACCGAGTCGGAAATATTTGACAATATGATAAAAAAAGGTTTAGACTTAAAAATAGGACAAATATAAAATAGTATGTTCAAAGAAAAAGGCAGGAGGAGAACGAAAATTGAACCTGGAAAAAACTTTAGATCGAATTCTGCTTCGGGTTTCGAAACCAACGAGGTATACGGGAAATGAATTGAATTCTGTGAAAAAAGTTGAAGGTGAATTCAAGGTAAGAGTTGCCTTAGCTTTTCCCGATGTATATGAAGTAGGTATGTCTCATTTGGGGTTAAGAATTCTTTATCACTTGTTGAACGAGAGAGAAGATGTTTTTGCAGAAAGAGTGTTTGCACCGTGGGTGGATTTTGAAGAGCAAATGAGAAAAGAAAAAATTCCCCTTTTCAGTTTGGAGAGCAAAACCCCTTTAAAAAAGTTTGACTTTATAGGTTTTTCGCTTCAATACGAGATGAGCTATTCTAACATATTAAATATGCTCGAACTTTCCGGTATTCCCATAAAATCAAGGGACAGGAAAGATAAGGATCCTTTAATAATGGCCGGTGGGCCCTGTGCTTTTAATCCGGAACCCTTATCGGATATTATAGATTTTTTTGTAATTGGAGAGGCAGAAGAAGTTATCCACGAAATTATCGACCTGTATGTTTATAGCAGGAATAAAAATAATTTCAACAGAATGGATTTTCTTTTAAAACTTGCCCAGATTGAGGGTATTTACGTTCCCTCTCTCTACGAACCCGTATACAACGAAAATGGGACATTAAAGGAAATAAAACCCCTCTATAAAAATCTTCCGGCAAAAATTAAAAAAAGGGTTGTTAAAGATTTAGATAAAGCTTATTATCCAACAAAAATAATCGTGCCTTATATGGATATTGTGCACGACAGGGCTGTACTTGAGATTTTCAGAGGTTGCACCAGGGGATGCAGGTTTTGTCAAGCAGGAATGATCTACAGGCCTGTCAGGGAAAAGAATGTAAAAACTTTACATAATCTTGCAAAAAGAATAATTGAAAATACCGGATACGAAGAAGTTTCCTTAGCTTCGTTAAGTACCAGCGACTATTCTTCTTTAAGGGAATTGGTGGAGATTTTAACCGATGAATTCAGAAATTGTGCGGTAGGCCTTTCCCTGCCTTCTCTGAGGATAGATTCTTTTACCATTGATATTGCAAAAAAGATACAGGAGATTAAAAAAACCGGTCTCACCTTTGCACCGGAAGCGGGGACGCAAAGGTTGAGGAATGTCATCAATAAAGGAGTTACAGAGGAAGATTTACTGTGTTCGGTAAGGGGGGCTTTTTTAGCCGGATGGAATAATGTAAAACTCTATTTTATGATTGGACTGCCCACGGAAACTTATGAAGACTTAGCGGGTATTGCTGATCTGGCAAAAGGAGTGATAAGGGAATATCGGGAAATCAAGGGGAACACTAAAGGGGTCCAGGTGACTGTAAGTACCTCCGTTTTTGTGCCCAAGCCCTTTACACCCTTTCAATGGGAATCTCAAATACCGCTGCAGGAAGTGGAAAACCGCCAGAATTTCTTGAAAAAAAATTTGAAAGGCCTCGGAATAAATTACAACTGGCATGATAGTAAACTTAGTTACTTAGAGGCCGTTTTTTCCCGCGGCGACAGAAAACTGGGAGAGGTTTTGATTAAGGCACATAAAAAAGGATGCAAGTTCGATGGATGGAATGAATTATTTTCTTTTGAAAAATGGATGGAGGCCTTTAAAGAGGCAAATATTGATCCCGATTTTTATGCATTGAGAGAAAGGGAAGAAAAAGAATGTTTCCCCTGGGAAATTATAGATCCCGGAATTGACAGGGAGTTTTTGTGGGAAGAACGTAAAAAGTCTTTCAGGGGAGAAGTTACACCTGACTGCAGGTTTAATAGATGTAATAACTGCGGTATATTAAAGCTAAGAAAGGGGATAAATTGTGGTATATAGAATCCGATTGGCAAAGGGGAGCGAAGTAAAATATATTTCTCAATTAGATTTTGCAAGGACTATTGAAAGGGCTTTAAGAAGAGCCAAACTCCGTGTAAAATACTCTAAAGGTTTCAATAAAAAACCGGTTATTACTTATGGCCCCGCCCTGGCTGTAGGTATTACCAGTGAGGCGGAGTACATAGATGTGGACTTTGAAGAGAATATTTCAAAAGATGATTTAAAAGAACGGCTAAACTCTGTACTGCCTGTGGGAATAAAAGTTTTAGAAACTAAGGAAAATAACGGATTAATACCCCTTTATAAATTAAACCGTTCCGTCTTTACTGCGAAAATAATCTTTGACAATGAAATCGATAAAAAGTTATTAGAAAAAACCATAAAAGAAATCAAAGACGGTACGGAGATTTACGTCAAGAAAAGAACGCATAAAGAGGAAAAATTGGTGAATATAGCTCCATTAATACACGATATCTTTTTGAGAGAATTTAATTTTAACGAAGCGATGATTATTATGGAATTAAGCAGCGGCCAGGAAGGCAGTGCGAATCCTATCCATGTAATTCAAAAAATGGCTGAATATTTAAATTTAAACGACCTTGCTTTTTATGTTAATCGCGATAAAACATTTGTTCAAGAAGATGGGAACAGGATTTTCCCTATGTAAGCGGATGGGGAGTTGAAGATATGTCGAAGGAAATTGTGGCTGACATTGGTCAGGAAATGATAAAAGTTGGTGTAATTGAAGACGGAGAGCTTGTAGAACTTTATATCGAAAAGCGTTTGAGTGAAAGTGCGGTAGGAAATATATATAAGGGGAAAGTGGCGAATGTCCTGAAAGGGATGCAAGCAGCTTTTATAAATATTGGACTTGAAAAGAATGCTTTTTTGTATTTTGGTGACATAAAAAGGGATAATTTAGATGATGGAGAAATAATTGAAGGGATGGATGTTGTTTCGATAAGCGATTTACTGAAGCCCGGTCAGGATGTGGTGGTTCAGGTAACTAAAGACCCTATGGGTAACAAGGGGGCCAGGGTTACTACAAATATTAGTATTGCTGGTAGATTTTTAGTTTTAATGCCAATGGTAGATAGCATTGGAATTTCAAGAAAAATTGAGGATGAGATCGAAAGAGAAAGATTAAAAAAACTGGTTAATGAAATAAAAAAACAACCTTACGGTGCAATTATCAGGACCGCTGCTGAAGGTTGTACGAAGGAAGAATTAGAAGAAGACTGGGACAATCTTACAAGATTGTGGGAAGATATAAAAAAAAGATCAAAAGATTTAAAAAGCCCATCTTTAATTTACAAAGAAATGGACTTTTTGTTAAGAATTGCCAGAGACATATTCACTTCCGATGTGGAAAAATTTCATGTTAATGAAAAAGAAGCCTGGGAAAGATTGAAAGAATATTTCAGAAACATATCTCCGAAATTTGAAGAAAAAATAGTTTTTTATGAAAACAGGCTGGAACTTTTCAAATATTTCAATATTGAAAAGGAAATTGAGAAAGCCCTATCGAGAAAGGTCTGGTTAAAATCAGGTGGGTATATTGTTATTGATAAAACGGAGGCTTTAACGGTAATTGATGTAAATACGGGAAAATACATAGGTAGCATTGATCTGGAAAATACGGTACTGACCACCAATCTTGAGGCAGCGAGAGAAATTGCGAGGCAAATAAGGCTAAGGGATATTGGCGGTATTATTATTATCGATTTTATAGACATGGCATCCGAAGAGCACAAAAAAAAGGTACTGGAGTATTTAAATTTGCTTTTTAAAAAAGATAGAAACAAAACGCAGATTCTGGACATTACCGCTCTGGGTCTTGTGGAGGTAACAAGAAAAAAAATCAGGCAGAGCATCGATGAAATTCTCGGAAATACCTGCCCCTATTGTGAAGGAAACGGGAAAATAATTTACTATGGTAACAAAAATTCACCTCGCAGCATATGATGTTATTAGCAAAAAGGCGAGGAGGGAATTTCATGGATAGGAAAGCATTTGTGATATTCTTGATTCTCATTTTGCTCCTCTTGGGAGATAATTTCTAAAGAATAAAGAAGGGCCGATTAGTCGGCCCTTCTTTATTCTTTCTTATTTTCACCGTCATTTTTTGAATTCTTATTTTCGCCCGGGTTATCAAAAGAGAGGGCTTTCACGAGATTGAGTAATAAAGCCGGGTTTATTTTTTTATCCTGCCCCCCCGGGGACTGACCGCCTCCCGAGAGGTTATTTAAAAGTATGCCGGCTAAATCTTTAATATCTAAGGAGCTCCTGGGACTTTTTAACTCAATTTTAAAATCCTGGTTGTTCATAAAACTAATAATACCGAGGAGATTAGTTAAAGCAATTAAGCTTATAATCTCATTTAAACTATACCCCCTTTTACCCTGGATTACATCTAATACAAGGCTTGTGAGATTTATCCCGTAATTTTCGTTTTCATTGTTTTGCAAGGCCTTTCCCCCCAAAAAATTTGGATTGCTCATATAATGTTTATGCTGAACTTAATGCAAATAGAATCAGAAAACAAAATAGGGCAGGATGCCCTATTTCATTCATTTTTGCTTTCCTCTTTTTCATCAATCATGGAAAGCAGACTGGTTAAAGCCTGGATATTTATAGGTACATCGGGTTCTTCGGGTTTGAAAACATTTAATACCACAGTTACCAGTTCCAGCATTTCCTGGGCCTTAGGCTCGAGGAAGGGTTTTAAAGCCTGCAGTAGATTTAATTGCTCATCTTTGATATTCAGTATTCTCAAAGGGATCCCTCCATTTTAACCGTTTTCCTGAAAAAGCCTGCAGTTTCAAAGGATTTTAATAAGAGGATCAATATTAAAAATAGCATGAAGGGATTTGGATTTTTGGATTCATTTTTTTCTTTGCCAGTGTCTTCCATTTATTGATCACCCTTTACGTTTTCTTTAAAACCTTCTAAAAATATAATATGTTTGTTTTATGTTAAAAGGTGAGAATAAATTTACAACTTTGTAAGAAAAATAATTAAAGAACAACGCATTGATAGGGGAGATGCCGGTGAGAACAAAAAAACTCTTACTTCTTTTAATATCCATCTCTTTAGTAGCTGGTATATTTTCTTATTACTTTTTGGTTTATAAAAACGAAAACAGCGTTTTTTCAAAAGAAACGTCGTCAGAAAAAAGTGCTCTGGTAACGGCAAGAAGCAGCGATTACGTACTTTTGGCTCGATTAGTTTCCGGTGAGGCAAGAGGCGAGCCTTATACCGGACAGGTGGGGGTAGCCGCTGTTGTGATAAACCGGGTAAAAAGTCCAAAATTCCCTAATACCATACCCGGGGTTATTTTTCAACCCAGGGCATTCGAATCAGTCTCTAATGGGCAAATATGGGCTACCTATCCGTCAAGGACAAACTTTAATGCAGCAAGGGATGCTCTAAACGGTTTTGATCCTACTTATGGAAGTTTATTTTTCTGGAACCCTTCAAAGAGAGTAAGTCCCTGGATTTGGACAAGACAGATTATTGTTCAAATAGGAAGGCACGTATTTGGAAGGTAAGGAGTGATTTATTGTGAGAAAATATTTGCCGTGGGCGGCAGGAATTTTTTTGGCACTACTTTTTTTAGCCGTATTTTTTATAATGCAGGGCAGGGTAACCGAGGCTCAAAATTTGCTGGAGGCAAGTTACCAAAAGGGTTTTTTTAATTTGCTGGATCAGGTAAATAATTTAAATTTACTTTTATCTAAAAGCATGGTAACTTCATCAAACCAGCAGAGAATCGTAACTTTTTTAAGCATCTGGCACCAGGCGGAAAGTGCAAGAGAAAGCATAGCCTCCCTCCCGCTGGGCAACAGGGATTTGACTTATACTCAAAAATATTTCGCGCAAATGGGGGATTTTGCGTATTCACTGGCCAAAAAATCATTAAACGGGATAAAGATAAAGAAGGAAGAATGGGACAAAGTACAAAAGTTCAGGGATACCGTACAGGAACTGAACAAAAAACTCAGGGAATTACAGGATGATGTAGCAAAAGGCAGGATTAATTGGGAAGGCAAGAGGTTTTCCCTTGGAATCAGCAAGGATTTAACTTCGGGAATGGCGGATAAAATTCTAAAATTGGATCAAAAATTAAAGGAAGAAGCACCATCGATAACCTATGACGGACCTTTTTCGGATCATGTGGAAAATATAGTTCCAAAAGGTTTAACCGGGGGAATGATAAACAGCGATGAGGCGATAAAAATTGCGGGTAATTTCATTGACAATCCTCAAAATATAAAATACCAGATATCTTTGTATGGAACCGCTAAAGGTAACATACCGGCATATTCTTTGAGCTTTGCCCAGCCGGGACAAAATAGCCCTGCAATTTTAATGGATGTAAGCCAGAAGGGCGGGCATGTAATTTGGTTTCTAAATACAAGAGAAATAGGGGCTTCAAAGCTCACCGTTCAGGATGCGGTAAATAAAGGCAGGGCTTTTTTGGAGAAAAGAGGATTTAAAGATTTTGAGGCAACGGGTTCCCTGATGGAAGATGGGACATGTGTAATTACCTTTGTAAAAAAACAGGGGGATGTTATTGTTTACCCTGATTTTATTAAAATTGAAATTGCTTTAGATAACGGCGAAGTGGTGGGATATGATGCCATCGGATATTATACAAATCATATGCAAAGAGTCATTCCCGCACCAAAACTTGGCAAAAATGATGTATTAAAAAGGGTAAGTCCCCGATTAAACGTTACCAGGATAAGAAAGGTAATTATCCCAGACCCCTCTCTAAAAGAAAAGTTCTGCTATGAAGTGGATGCAAAACTGGGTAATGACAGGTACTTTATTTATATCAACGCTTTAGATGGAACCGAAGAACAGATTTTGAAGGTAGTAGAAACCGAAAAAGGAACAATGACCATGTAGAAAAAGTAAATTATTTAATATTAAAAGAATAAAATAGAAAAGAGAACTTTTGAGGGGGGTCCTATAGTGAAGGAAAATGATAAGTATAATCTTTTATATCTGCTCCTGCTTTCTAACATTATGGGAATAAGCGCTTTTTTCACTAAAATTACTGTTGGTAAAGATAATGTTTATAGAGAAAATTTAAAGGAAAAAGAAGAAAGAAGGGAAAGTGAGCAAAAAATAATTAATTTGGAGGAAAAAAAAGAGGAATTATTGGAAAGAAAACAGGAAAAATTAAAACCCCTTGTATGGAGATTTCCTTAAACAAGGATTGCGGAAGAAGCGAGCGGGGTTTAAAGGGGAAGTTGACAAAGGGCAAAAAAGTTGCTAAAATATGAACGTGGTTTTTCTGCGCCGGCCACCGCACGGGGCGGGTTCTAAAATTTTACCTGGCTCCGGCGAGAGTTTAAGGAGGAGGATGAAAAATGTACGCAATATTAGAGACCGGCGGCAAACAATATAAGGTCTGTGAGGGCGACGTTATTCGTGTTGAAAAATTAAATTTTGCCGAGGGAGAAACTGTAGAATTTGATAAGGTTTTGGCTATTTCAAAGGAAGAAGGACTTGTTGTTGGGAGGCCGTTTGTAGAAAACGCTAAGGTAAAGGCTACCGTATTAAAGCATGGTAAGGGCGAAAAAATAATTGTCTTTAAGTATAAGCCCAAGAAAAATTATCGAAAAAAGAAGGGACATCGCCAGCCTTTTACTGAAGTAAAGATTGAAAAAATAGAATTTTAATGTCATGGTAGATATAACTGTTTGGAAGGATTTAAAGGGGAATATCACGGGGCTGGAAATCAAAGGCCATGCAGGTTATGCTGATTACGGCAGCGATATAGTTTGTGCTGCGGTTTCTGCATTGGCCGAAACTGCAATACTTGGTATAAAAAAAATTGCAGTAGTTAATGCAAATACGGTAAAAAAGGAAGGTCTTGTCAGAATAGAGATTCCTGAGGTCATGCCTGAAGAAAATAGATACAGGGTTAATATTATACTAAGGACAATAACGGTTGGGCTTGAAGATATAGCAAAAACGTATCCCGAATATGTAAGACTCGTTTGCAAGGAGGAGAATTTGTAAGGAGGTGTTTTAAGTGAACCTGCAATTATTTGCTCATAAAAAGGGTGTAGGTAGTACAAGGAACGGTAGAGACAGCGAATCAAAAAGACTTGGGGTAAAGAGATTTGATGGACAATTTGTCACTGCAGGCAGCGTTCTTGTAAGGCAGCGCGGGACAAAAATTTATCCAGGAGAAAATGCTGGACTTGGAAGAGATTACACCATATTTGCCAAGATCGATGGTTATGTAAAATTTGAGACAAAAGGAAAAGACAAAAAAGTTGTGAATGTTTACCCGGAACTTCAGCTCCTCGGCTAAGAGGAGCTTTATTTTTTATGTACTTTGTGGTAAATTATATAAAGAAACATATAGGAAATTTAAGGAATAAAGGTGCTTTTTCTGCAGGTTATAATATCATGAAGGGAAGATATTCTTGAATATTTTTACGTTCTGCGTAAACCTTTTGATGATTTCTATTTTTTTATTCTTATTGTTTTTATATTATAAAGAAAAGAAATTCTATAGACAGCTAATAGACAAGCTTATTTTTTTGCTTAGAATAGTAAAGCACGATTTAAATAATGATTTACAATTAATTTACGGTTACGCGCAATTAAGTAAACCTCAAAAAATAATCGATTATATTAATTACTGTAAAGAAAATTATAATTTTATTAGCAATTTAAAAATGGTCAGGGATGTGCGCCTCCTCGATTGTTTGCTGGATACGTATTTTTTGGCTCAAAAAAACAGGGTCAGTATTTCCCTGGAAATAATTGAAGAAATGTATAAGGGTAAATTGGATAAAAAAGTTTTTGAAGAAATAAAAAGCCGTGTCCAGCAAATTATTAATAACAAGGAATTGGACGAGGATCTGAGAATTATCGTAACAATTCGAAAAGGAAATATCGGCATAAGAGAGGAATGAAAAGGGAAAAATTTAAAAAAATACTTATAGGGTGGTTAGCATGTTTGTGGATGTGGCAAAAATATACGTAAAAGGTGGAGATGGTGGCAACGGGGCAGTAGCTTTTAGAAGAGAAAAATATGTACCAAGAGGGGGTCCCAGCGGGGGGGATGGAGGTAAAGGAGGGGATGTGATCTTAGAGGTGGATCCAAACCTTTCAACCTTACAGGACTTTAAATATAAAGTTCATTATAAGGCGGAAAAAGGGGAACACGGTCAGGGATCCAATAAAGCCGGAAAAAACGGTGAAGACCTTATAATAAAAGTACCTCCCGGAACCATAGTAAAAGATGCCCAAACCTCTGAGATACTGGCGGATCTGGTGGAGCCTTATCAGAGGTTTATTGTTGCAAAAGGGGGACGAGGCGGTAGGGGGAACGCCCGCTTTGTATCGTCGGTTAATCAGGCTCCGGATTTTGCAGAAAAAGGAGAACCCGGTGAAGAAAAATGGATCCTTTTGGAATTAAAGCTTTTAGCAGATGTGGGCTTGATTGGATTCCCCAATGTGGGAAAGTCTACTCTACTTTCCAGAATTACGGCTGCAAAACCCAAGATTGCCGACTACCCTTTCACTACCCTTACGCCGAACCTTGGCGTCGTAGATATGGGTCCAGAGGGGAAAAGCTTTGTGGTTGCTGATATACCTGGTCTTATAGAAGGTGCTCATGAAGGGTTAGGACTGGGACATGAATTTTTACGCCATATTGAAAGGACAAAATTACTTGTCCATGTCCTTGACGGTTCCGGTTTTGAAATAGATCCAATAGAGGGCTTTTATAAGATTAACGAGGAATTAAAGAACTTTAGCATAAAACTTATAGAAAAACCGCAAATTGTAGCTGTAAATAAGATGGATTTAGAGGAATCCCGGGAAAATTTTCCTAAAATATTGGAAAGGCTTTCAAAAGAAGGATATGAAGTTATTCCCATTTCAGGAGCCACCGGATTTGGTATTAAGGACTTAATAAATAGGATTGTGGAGTATTTAGAAAAGAGTGTAAAAGATAACGATAAATATAATATCGAAGAAGGAGTAAAAAAATACACTTATAAAAAAGAGGATGAAATATCAGTAGAAAAAGGCGGTAACGTATTTTATGTAAAGGGAAAGGTCGTAGAAAGATTGGTAGCAATGACCGATTTAGAAAATGAGTCCGCTGTTAAGAGGTTGCAAAGGGCTTTTAAGAAAATGGGGATTGACGATATGCTGAAACAAAAAGGCATAAAAGAAGGGGATATTGTAAAAATTGGGGATGCGGAATTTTACTTTTTTGAATAATTGTGGGAGGGAACATTTTGACTAAAAAGAAAATTGGGCTTATGGGAGGCACCTTCGATCCCATTCATTACGGTCACCTGGTAGCTGCCGAGGAAGCAAGGACAAATTTTGATCTTTCAAAAGTAATATTTATACCTGCAGGAAATCCTCCTCATAAAAAGGATTATCCCGTTACCGATGCAGAGCACCGATACATTATGACTGCCCTTGCTGTGAACAGTAATCCTTTTTTTGAAGTTTCGCGGGTAGAAATAGATAGAGAAGGTTATACGTATACGGTAGATACGCTTAAATGGTTCAAGGAAAAATATAAAGATGCGGTGGAAATTTTTTTTATTTCGGGAGCTGATGCTATCTTAGATATACTTACCTGGAAAAAGGTAGAGGAAGTAATGAATTATTGCACCTTCATAGCCGCTACCAGGCCGGGATACACCAGCGAACAGTTGGAACGAAAGGTAAAGGAAGTCAAGGAGATTTACGGAAAGGATATCTTTGTTTTAAAAGTAACCGGAATGGCCATTTCTTCCACAGAGATAAGAAAAAAGGTTAAAAACGGTCAATCTATAAAATACCTGGTACCGGAGGCTGTGGAATATTATATTTTAAAGAATAACCTTTACAGGTGAGTTGCCTATGCAATTAGATTTAGATTTATATAAACGTGTATTGAAAAAAGAATTATCCGAAGAACGATATCTTCATTCCATTGGAGTAATGGGGACTGCAATAAACCTTGCAAGAAAGTATGGGGTTTCGGAATATAAAGCGGCAATTGCAGGGTTGCTCCATGACTGCGCTAAAGATATACCTGAAGAGGAACAGTTGAAATTAGCCATTGAGTTTGGTATACTTTTAGATGAAATTACGTATTTTGAAAGGGTTTTGCTGCACGGTCCAGTAGGTGCGAAATTAGCTGAAATAAAATTTGGTATTAAGGACAAAGAAATATTAAAGGCTATCGAAATTCATACTACCGGCGATGAAAATATGACATTACTTGATAAAATTATATACATTGCCGATTATATAGAACCCGGCAGAAATTTCCCCGGAGTGGAGGATATCAGGAATAAAACTTATGAGGATTTGGATGAAGGGGTCTTGATGGGTTTAAATTCGACCATAGTGTACGTATTGAAAAAAAATTCACTTCTTCATCCAAGGACAATAGCTGCACGAAATATGCTATTAAAAAACCGGAGGAACAAGAGGGGAGAAAAATGAAAAGGTATTTTAAGGTGTTTATAGCGATTATTTTATTTTTTGCGCTTTCATTTGGAAGCGGTTTTTATTTTACTTATAGAAATTTATTGAGCAATCAAAATACTGATGGGGAACAGGATTCTGTTTTACAAGAGGCTGAAAAAAATGGCCATGTAAATATTTTGCTTTTGGGACTTGATGCAGGTACCATCGGTGCCGATGAAAAGCACAATAGATACCGTTCCGACACCATGATGCTTTTTAGTCTGGATTTAAAGGAGAAAAAGGTCAATGTGCTATCTATTCCGAGGGATACGAGGGTGGTTTTACCGGGGGAGGGATTCCAGAAGATAAATGCAGCTATGGCCTTTGGAGGTCCTGACCTTGCTGTGGATGTGGTAAGCAAATTACTCAATGTCCCCGTGCATTATTACGTTACGGTAAATTATGAAGGTTTTAAAAAAATCGTCGATGCTATTGGCGGAGTTGAAATAGAAATTGATCGGAGAATGAAATATGATGATAATGCGGGGAACCTTCATATAGATCTTAAACCGGGACTACAGGTACTGGATGGGGAAAAAGCCGAACAATTTGTAAGGTTCAGACATTACCCGGAGGGAGACATAGCAAGGGTAAGAGCGCAGCAAAAATTCCTCAAGGCTACTGCAAAAGCCTTACTCCAACCCGCCAATATACTGAAAATACCCAAGCTAATTCAGATTGTACAGGAAAATGTGAAAACCGATATCAGCCCTGTAAACCTTGTTAAACTGGCTAATTTTGCAAGGCAATTAAAGGAAGAAGATGTGGAAACTTATACCCTTCCCGGTACCGGGCAGTATATAGGAGGAGTAAGTTACTTTATACCTGAAGAGGAGAAAGTTAAGGAGTTGGTAAATGCTATATTTTACGATAAAAATGGAATAAAAGTAGCAGTTTTAAACGGAAGTGGATATTCGGGGGTTGCCAACGAGATTGCAAAGAAATTGGAATCTATGGGATTTACCGTGGTAAAAGTTGCCAACGCGGATAGTTTCGACTATGACACTACCACCGTTTTATACCCCAAAGAAAAGCCCGAGTATGCAAAGGAAATATCAAAAGTATTGAATAATCCAATATTGAAAGAAGATGAAAATAGTAACGACGATGTAGCTACGATTATTCTGGGAAAAGATATAAAGAATAATTAGTGACAAACAAGAAAATTACGTTTGGAGGGAAAAAATAAAAATGACTTTTGTTCCCGAACAGCTTGCACAAAAGGCAGCAAAAATCCTTGATGAAAAAAAAGCAAGGGATGTCGTTATTCTGGATATCAGTAGATTAACCGTACTGGCTGATTATTTTGTAATTGCTACGGGTTCTAATGCTATACATGTGAGAGCTTTAGCGGATGAAGTGGAAGAAAAGCTTTCAGAGAGCGGTATATTTCCTAAGGGTATAGAAGGTTACAATGAAGCAAGATGGATACTATTAGATTACGGAGATGTTATCATTCATATTTTCAACGGTCCGGATAGAGAATATTATGATTTAGAGAGATTGTGGGCGGATGCGATTACCATTAATGTTGACAGCAGAAAGGATTTAACATATAATATTAGCTAAAAAATAATCGTGTATTTTTCCGACAAGGAGTAGTAAAGGAAGCTTTCTCTTACAGAGACCGGAGGTGGGTGAGATTCCGGAGAGGAAGTCCTTGAACTCGCCTTGTCTTAACTGCCGGCAGGCGTTAAAATGCAAAGAGCGGGCTTTTGCCAATTAGGGTGGTACCGCGAGGAAAAGGCTTCTCGCCCCTAAAAGAGGGAGGAGCCTTTTTTTATATGTTTAAGAAAGACAGAAAAAGGAGGTTTATTATGGTCTACGACTTTAAAAGGATCGAACAAAAATGGCAGAAAATCTGGGAAGAGCAAAAGATTTATAAGGTCTATGAAGACACGGAAAAACCCAAATACTATTGCTTGGAAATGTTTCCTTATCCCTCGGGGAAATTACATATGGGTCATGTCAGAAATTATTCCATAGGCGATGTTGTGGCAAGGTACAAGAGAATGAACGGTTATAATGTCCTTCATCCTATGGGATGGGACGCCTTCGGTTTACCGGCGGAGAATGCGGCTATCAAGCATAAGATTCATCCGGCAAAATGGACATGGGATAATATAAACAATATGAAAAGGCAATTAAAAGAACTGGGTATTAGTTATGACTGGGATAGGGAAGTTGCTACCTGTCATCCCGATTACTATAAATGGACTCAATGGTTCTTCCTGAAATTGTATGAAATGGGTCTCGCTTATCGAAAAAAAGCATATGTGAACTGGTGTCCTTCCTGTGCTACTGTTCTTGCTAACGAACAGGTGGTGGATGGCAAATGCGAAAGATGTGGTACCGAAGTAGGGAAGAAAAATCTTGAACAATGGTTTTTTAAGATTACCGAATATGCGGAGGAATTACTGGAAGACCTTAAAAAACTCCCGGGATGGCCTGAAAAAGTAAAAATAATGCAGCAAAACTGGATAGGAAAAAGCGAAGGGGTAGAGGTTTGCTTTACTGCGGAAAAAACCAATGATAAAATAGCAGTTTTTACAACAAGGCCCGATACCATTTTTGGCGTAACTTATTTGGTTCTTGCTCCGGAACATCCATTGGTGAACACCCTTTCCGAAGGGACTCCCTATGAAAAAGAAGTAAAAGAATTTCAGAAAAAAATGGAAAAATTAAACGAGATAACAAGAACCTCTACGGAAACGGAAAAAGAAGGTCTTTTTATAGGGGCCTATGCAATTAATCCGGTTAATAACGAGCGAATACCCATATGGATTGCGAACTATGTTCTTCTGGATTACGGAACCGGTGCGGTTATGGGTGTTCCTGCTCACGACCAAAGGGATTTCGAATTCGCTAAAAAATATAATTTACCGATGAAATTAGTAATTAAGCCTGTTGAAGGCTACTTGAAAATAGAAGAGATGGAAAAAGCCTTTACGGAGGCGGGTGTGCTTATCAATTCGGGTGCCTTTACCGGGATGCAGAGTGAAGAAGCCAAAAAGGAAATAGGTAAATTCATGGAACAAAAGGGAATCGGAAAAATCACGATAAATTACAAGTTAAGGGACTGGCTTATTTCGAGACAGAGGTACTGGGGGGCTCCCATTCCTGTTATCTACTGCGAAAAATGCGGCATAGTGCCGGTTCCGGAAGAACAGTTGCCCGTATTGCTTCCGGAAAATGTAGAATTTAACCCCAAGGGCACTTCGCCACTACTTTTATGTGAAGAATTTTTAAATACCACCTGCCCCAAATGTAATAGCCCTGCCAAGAGGGAAACGGATACAATGGACACTTTTATGTGCTCCTCCTGGTATTACTATAGATACACCGATCCTAAAAACAGCGAAAAACCTTTTGATGAAACAAAATTGAAGTACTGGATGCCCGTAGATCAGTATATTGGCGGGGTAGAACATGCCATACTTCACCTTATGTATTCGAGGTTTTTCAATAAAGCAATGCGAGACGCCGGCCTTGTTCATGTAGATGAGCCTTTCACAAATTTATTGACCCAGGGAATGGTACTAAAAGATGGCGCAAAAATGTCAAAATCCCTTGGAAATATTGTAAGCCCTGAAGAAATAGTAGAAAAATACGGAGCGGATACAGCAAGACTCTTTATCCTTTTTGCGTCGCCACCTGAAAAGGACCTGGAATGGAGCGATCAGGGTGTTGAGGGCTGCTTCAGATTCCTTTCAAGGGTATGGCGACTTGTTGAGGAACTCTCGGAAAAGTTCGCAGAACCGGTGAAAAACGAGCACATCGATAAAAATGCACGCCGTTTAATCCATAAAACAATTAAAAAAGTTACAACAGATATTGAAGAAAGGTTTAATTTTAACACAGCAATAAGTGCAATAATGGAAATGGTCAACGGCATCAACTCTTTAAAGGAAGAAATTTCAGGGGATGTGGTAAAAGAAGCGGTAGAAAATTTACTGTTGATGCTGGCGCCTTTTGCCCCGCATATTACCGAGGAATTATGGGAAAGGATTGGGAACAAGGGGAGCATACATTTGATGCCCTGGCCAAAATACGATGAAAAAGCTATTTTAGAAGAAGAAGTCGAGGTAGTGGTTCAGATTAACGGAAAGGTGAGAGCAAAAATACTCGTTCCTGCTGATATAACCGAAGAAGAGCTTGAATCGGCGGCACTGAGCAGTGAAAAAGTATCTTCTTATTTACAAAATAAACAAATTATAAAAATTATCACTGTCCCGAACAAATTGGTAAATATTGTAGTAAAATAACGGGGTTGGGTTTTATCCCAACCTGTTTTTTTCGCTTTTCTTACTTAATGTGATAAAATTAATATTAATGAATTAAAAAAATTTAAATCAAAGGTATATATTTTATAAAATATAAAGAATATGTGGTAAAATTAAATTGGTTTTAATTGTTTATAACTTAAAGTTATATTAAGGTGGTTGTGAGAATGGAACTTTATGCTCTCTGGCTATTTCATAAGGTCGCCCAGAATATGAGTTTTACAAAAACTTCGGAAGAACTCCACATAAGTCAGCCTGCAATATCAAAACAAATAAAGAAATTAGAAGAAGAACTGGGGCTGAAGTTAATCGAAAAATATGGTAAGAACATTTATCTGAGTAAAGATGGGCAGTTTATTTTCGAGTATACTAAAAAGATTTTTGCATTAATAGAAGAAATGGAGTCTCAAATACCTAAATTGAGAGAAAAAATGCTCGGACACATTAATATAGGGGCAAGTAATACCCCAGGTATTTATGTTCTGCCAAAGATTTTAGGGGAATTTAAAGGCAAGTACCCTGAAGTAAAAATCAACCTTCATATTGGAAATACTTATGAGATACAAAAACAGATTTTGATAGGGAGGCTTGATTTTGCTGTAATCGGAGGGGAAATTTCAGAAAAGGAAAGTGTGGAAATTGAGAGGCTGGTAGATGATTTTATGGTCCTCGTATGTTCTCCCACAAATAAGCTTGCTCTATTAAACTTTGTGGAAAGGAATCAATTGGTAGATCAGGATTTTATTACCCATGAACCTCATTCGAATCTCTATGAAATAGTAGAGGATATAATTAAAACAGATTTAAAAATTCCTCTGAATATAGGGTTAATGCTGGGAAGTATAGATGCGATAAAGAACGCCGTTTCGGCAAATTTAGGGATTTCAATTATGCCCTATATCTCGGTAAAACAGGATATTGCACTGGGGCATCTAAAGTTATTGAACTGTGAAAATAAAGTCTGGAAGTATTCGTATAATCTCGTTTACCTGAAAAATCGCAGGCTGCCGGTTCCTGCAAAAATATTACTTCAGATGATTCGGGAAAGGACCAGGGATGTGGTCCTGAATCATATTTAGCTTAACGAAAGGGGGATATTTTACATTGCTTAAAATTGAATCTCTTTATGTAGAAATGCCAAATGGTACGGGTAACGTGGAAATATTAAAAAATATTAATTTGAATCTGGAAAAAGGAAAATTTTATGCAATTACGGGCCCTAACGGAGGAGGAAAAACTTCTCTGGCTAAGACCATAATGGGGATTTATAGAAACACAAAGGGCTCTGTAATTTTGGACGAAGAGGACATTACCTCCTATAGCATCACGGACAGGGCAAATAAAGGAATAAGTTATGCATTTCAATATCCGGCAAGATTTAAAGGCCTTACTGTAAGTGATATATTAAAAGTTGCTGCAAAGGACGCAGGGCAGAAAGATTTTAGAAAATTATTGAAAGCGGTAGGATTGTGCCCGGAAGAATACTTGGAAAGGCAGTGCGATTCAAGCCTATCCGGAGGAGAGATAAAAAGGATTGAATTGGCCACCGTCCTGTTGAAGCCTTCCAAAGTGGTAATTTACGATGAACCGGAAGCAGGGGTGGATTTGTGGAGCTTTGAAGGTATTTTAAGGCTAATTAAAGATCACCATAGCAAAGATATAATTACAATTGTAATTACCCATCATGAAAGGGTGCTTTCCATAGCCGATGAAATAATTTTAATGTCCGATGGAGAAATAAAAGAAATGGGTCAAAGTGATAAAATGTTAGAGCTTTTGAAATACAAATTCCGCTGTGATTCCTGGGAAAACTGCGAGGAGGGCGAAAAGGATGACATTAGATGCTTTAGATCGTGAGTTATTAAAGACTATAGCCGATCTTCACGATATACCTGCAGGAGCTATTAACATACGAAAGGATGGGCAGGGTATTGAAAGAAAATCTACAAAGAATATTACGATAGAACCCAAGAAAGATAAGTCAGGCATAAATATTTACGTAGCACCTAATACAAGAAACGAAGCAGTTCATTTTCCCGTTTTGTTAACATTATCCGGTATTACCGATGTGGTATACAATACCATTGAGATTGGGGAGAATTCCGATGTAATTTTGATCGCAGGTTGTGGAATTCACAATCCGGGTTCTAAAAAATCTCAGCATGATGGTATTCATGAGATAAGAGTAAAAAAAGGAGCGAAAATGAAATACATCGAAAAACATTTCGGAGGAGGAGAGGGTAAAGGGGAAAGGGTTTTGAACCCAAAAACCGTTCTAATTTTGGAAGAGAATTCCATTGCAGAAATGGAACTGACCCAGCTTAAAGGAGTTGACAGCACAGTAAGAGTAACCGATGCAATAGTAAAAAAAGGAGGAAAATTAGTAATTACCGAGAGACTTTTAACTCATGGTAATCAGGAAGCTATCTCAAAAATAAACATAATTCTTGAAGGAGAAGGTGCAAGCGCAGAGGTAATATCCAGATCGGTAGCAAAGGAAAATTCCAAACAGATTTTTAAACCGGAAATTATTGCGAGAGCAAAATCCAGGGGACATGTGGTATGTGATTCTATAATTATGGAGAACGGGAAAATAAGCTCTTCCCCAGCAATTTCTGCGGAACACCCCGATGCTGAACTTACCCATGAAGCAGCAATAGGAAAGATAGCTCAGGACCAGCTTCTAAAACTCATGACCTTGGGGCTCTCCGAAGATGAGGCAGTGGATGTAATACTGAGGGGCTTTTTGAAATGATCGGGGATAAATTTAATTTGTCAAAAAGAGAAAAGATTTTAGTATTGATAATTTTAGTATTAGTATTTTTGCTTGCTTTCTTTT
Organism: Thermovenabulum sp.; assembly: GCF_049723235.1. Taxonomy (NCBI): domain Bacteria; kingdom Bacillati; phylum Bacillota; class Clostridia; order Thermosediminibacterales; family Thermosediminibacteraceae; genus Thermovenabulum; species Thermovenabulum sp. The sequence goes on from NZ_JBNARB010000004.1 coordinate 133,842, forward strand.
TTAAAAATATGGTCGGACAGGAAGAAGTGGCTTTTAAATTAGAGAGTGCCGAGAATTTAAAAGATACAGAGGTAATAGAAAAGGATATTTACGTATATGTCACCGGTGCCGTCAAAAACCCCGGTGTATATAAATTAAGGGATGGAGACCGGGTAAAAGATTTGGTGGAAATTGCCGGAGGATTAGGTGAAAATGCTGATTTGTTGAGCGTAAATCTTGCCAAAAAATTAACCGATGAGGAAAAAATACACATTCCTTACGTGAATGAAAGCGACTCCGGAAATTCTGTAAAGGATGGGAGAATTAATATTAATACTGCGGATGAGACCGAACTGGACAAGCTGCCGGGTATAGGACCTTCGCTGGCTAAAAGGATTATTGATTATAGAAATACTCATGGTCCTTTTAAAAAAATAGATGAAATAAAAAATGTAGCCGGTATCGGTGATAAAAAGTTTCAAGACATAAAAGATTTAATAAAAACCGAATAATTTTAGGAGTGGATGGATTTGAGTCTAAATGAAACCTTAAGGAAGCTTCCAAAAATAGGAGATTTGATAGAAAGGCCTGAGATAAAGGAATTGGTTTACTTTTACGGGAAAAATGTGGTTTTGAAAGCCGCAAGAGAAGCTGTAAATGAATTAAGAGAGCAACTAATCCTATCGGAAACTTCCTGCCATTCGAAGGAAAAGTTAACGGAAGAAAATCTAATAAAAGAAGCGTTAAAAATTATTATTAAGAAATTAGAAGAATATAAGTCTTTCAGTTTAAAAAAGGTGATAAATGCTACGGGTGTAGTACTGCACACAAATTTGGGAAGGGCTCCCCTGCCGAAAGAGGTGCTGGAAAACATTAATAATATAGCTTCCGGCTATTCAAATTTAGAATTTGACCTGGATGAAGGTGAAAGAGGGGAAAGGTATTCTCATGTAAAGAATCTTTTAATAGACCTTACTGGTGCTGAAGATGCGATGGTGGTAAATAATAATGCCGGAGCGGTACTTCTTTGCCTTTCTGCACTTTCTAAAGGCAAAGAAGTAATTGTATCCCGGGGAGAGTTAATTGAAATAGGCGGGAGTTTCAGGATACCCGATGTAATGCTCCAGAGCGGAGCAAAACTTGTGGAAGTGGGGACTACAAATAAAACTCATTTATACGATTATGAAAGGGCAATTAATGAAAATACATCCCTTTTATTGAAAGTACATACGAGCAATTACAGAATTATCGGATTTACTTCCAGTGTGGAAAGGTATGAATTAAAAAAGCTGGCGGAAAAATATGATTTGGTCTTTATGGAAGACCTGGGTAGTGGCGTTCTGGTTGATCTTAGAAAATACGGGATTCCCTATGAACCCACAGTACAGGATTCTGTTAAGGCGGGAGTTGATGTGGTTACCTTCAGCGGAGATAAACTGCTGGGAGGTCCTCAAGCGGGGATTATTGTAGGCCGAAGGGAAATAATTGAAAAAATTAAAAAACACCCTCTAAACAGAGCATTGAGAATCGATAAGCTTACCCTTGCATCCTTGGAAGCAATATTAAAAATATATTTGGAAGGAAACATGGAAAAAATCCCGGTGATAAAAATGATATCAAAGGATTTAGAAACCTTACAAAAGGATGCAGAAAAATTGGCAGAAGGTTTAAACTCGATTTTGAAGGAAAAGGGTAATGCCGTGGTTCTTGATGACCTTTCAGAAGTTGGAGGGGGCTCCCTTCCGGGTGTTCAGCTGCCTACGAAAGTAGTTGCCTTAAGGGTTTACGGTTTGGAACCCGAAGAAATTTCGAAAAGATTAAGGTCGGCCAAGATTCCCGTTATAGGTCGCATCAACAAAAATGAATATTTACTTGATGTAAGAACGATGAACGAGGAAGATATATTTTATACTATTGACATGGTGGGGAAGATAGTATGGGAAATATAATTATCGGCACTGCAGGGCATATTGATCATGGTAAGACTACCTTGATAAAAGCTTTAACGGGGATTGATACCGATAGATTAAAGGAAGAAAAGGAGAGAGGAATTACTATTGATTTGGGCTTTGCTCATTTTACCCTTCCGAATGGCAAAAAAGTGGGAATAGTAGATGTGCCGGGTCACGAAAAATTTGTTAAAAATATGCTGGCAGGAGTAGGAGGTATCGATCTTGTTCTCCTTGTAATAGCAGCCGATGAGGGTATAATGCCTCAGACTAAGGAACATTTGAACATATTAGAGCTCTTAAATACAAAAAAAGGTATTATTGTAATTACAAAAAAGGACCTGGTGGATAATGATTGGCTGGAAATGGTTGTGGAAGAGGTAAAAGAAACGGTGAAAACGAGCTTTCTAAAGGATGCTCCTATAATACCAGTCTCTTCAAAGACGGGGGAAGGTTTGGACTTACTTGTGCAAAAGATCCAGGAGATGACTCAACAGGAATTTGAGAAAGATCTTTTTTCTCCTTTCAGGTTGCCGGTTGACAGGGTTTTTACTATCCCAGGGATTGGCACAATAGTTACGGGTAGTTTGATTTGCGGATACGTATCGGTAGGAGATGCCGTTGAGATCTACCCTGAAAAGATAAAAAGCAAAGTAAGATCAATTGAGGTGCACGGAGAAAGCAAGGAAAAAGCTTTTGCTGGACAGCGAACTGCAATTAACTTAGTGGATGTAAAACCCGACGATATAAAGAGAGGAGATGTAATTTCCGTACCCGGCTCGATGCAACCGGTAGAAAAAGCAGTAATTAATGTTAAACTTTTGGAAGACGCGGAAAAATCTTTAAAAAACAGGGAACGGGTCAGGTTTCACGCGGGAACCGGGGAGTACTTGGGGAGAATATCTATTATAAACAGGGAAGAAATTTTGCCCGGGGAACAGGCCTTTGCTATTATACACTTTGAAGAAGCCGTTCCCGTGACATATGAAGATTATTTTGTGATAAGAAGGTATTCTCCTGTACATACCATCGGAGGGGGCAAAGTAATTTTTGTAAATCCTGCTAAAATTAAAAAGGAAAAAATAGATATTGCTGTGAAAGGTCTGGAAGATATTGTAAATGGGGGAATAAAAGAATTTATATTAGTTTATTTATCCCTTTTCGGGAAACCCGTTACTTCAATTACAGATCTGATTCCCTACCTCGGGAAAAATTATGAAACTATAAAATCTGTGGTCGATTCCCTTGTAAACGATAATTTAGTTATCTTTTTAAAATCCGGTAATGAAGAAATATTGTGCGACATGGATTATTATGATAATTTAACAGAAAAGGCAAAAGAAATAGTAGAAAATTATCATCTTAAAAACCCCTTTAGTGAAGGAATTTCAAAAGAAGAACTAAAAAGCAGATTAAGTCTCGAATCTAAGGTATTTGAGTTGTTTTTATCAAAGTGGGTTCAGGAAGGCTATTTTGAAGGCAGTGGAAAATACCTTAAAAGAAAAGGTTATAAAATAGTCCTGAAACAAAAAGAAGAACAACTAAAAGACAAGCTGCTTAAAATTTATGAGGAGAAAGGATGGACGCCACCTGCGGTAGAAGAGGTGGTACAGCTTTTAAAGGACTTCGAGGAGGGAAAAATAAAATCAATATTAAGTTACCTCGTCTTAGAAGGCAGTCTTATTAAATTAAACGATGAAATTTATATGCATAAAATCTGGGTGGAAAAAGCGAAAGAATTATTAAAAAATCATTTTCAAAAAAACAAAGAAATTTCTGTGTCACAATTCAGGGATATGCTAAATACATCGAGAAAATACGCTTTGCCGATTCTGGAGTATTTTGATGGTATCTACTTTACCAGAAGAATAAAAGATGTAAGAATACCCGGAAGCAGAATTTCTGATTAAAAGTTTACTTTGAGGAATTTTTCTGATATAATTGGATGCGGGAGTAGATAGGTCCTGGTGGGCCTTCTGGTCTTCAAAACCAGCATCGGGGGCAAAACCTCCGAGGTGGGTTCGATTCCCACATACTCCCGCCAGTTACACAAATATAAATTTTATGAAAATAATATGCCTGTGATTAAGCTATTCATGCTTAATTATGGGCATTTTTTATTATGTTTTTTCAGATAAATTAAGGGAAATTAAAATGGCACAAAAATTGCAATAAATTACACAATATGAGATTTTATTTAAATCCCGTAAAATTAAATTTTCAAATATTTAAAAGGAGGTTTTTATATGCTTTCACCTCATGAAGTAATTCCTACCCTTGAAAAGTATATTTTGGTGGATGGCTTTCCTATTGTAATTGATTTAGAAAAATCTTATGGTAGCCACATTGTGGATGCTAAGGATGGAACCGATTACTTAGACTTTTATACCTTCTTTGCCTCATCACCACTGGGTTTAAACCATCCAAAACTTGCCAACGAGGAATTTAAAGAAAGAGTCTTCAGAGCTGCTGTCAATAAAGTGGCCAATTCGGATATATATACGGTGGAAATGGCTCAGTTTGTAAAAACCTTTATGGAAGTTGCCGCACCGGAAAATTTTGTTCACCTTTTCTTAATAGATTACGGGACTTTAGCAGTAGAGAATGCACTAAAGGTGGCTATGGACTGGAAGGTAAGGAAAAACATTGATAAAGGCTATAAAGAAAGCGCTCAGAAGGGAACCAAGGTTATACACTTTAAAGAGGCCTTTCACGGAAGGTCGGGTTATACCCTTTCCCTCACAAATACGGCGGATCCGAGAAAATATATGTACTTTACCAAATTTAACGATTGGCCCAGGATAACAAATCCCAAGATAGTCTGGCCTTTAGAAAAGCACTTAGATGAAGTGAAAAGGGCAGAGGAAGAGGCAATAAACCAGATCAAAAAAGCTATTGCCGACAACCCCGATGATATATGTGCCATTATAATTGAAACCATCCAGGGAGAGGGAGGAGACAACCATTTTAGACCGGAGTTTTTCAGGGCACTGAGGGAGATATGCGATGAGAACGAGATAATGCTAATATTCGATGAAGTGCAGTGTGGTATGGGAATAACCGGTAAAATGTGGGCATTTCAGCATTACGGAGTGGAGCCGGATATATTTGCTTTTGGTAAAAAGTCACAGGTATGCGGCATATTATCCACGAGGAGGGTGGATGAGGTAGAGAGGAACTGTTTTGTAGAAAGCAGCCGTATAAACTCCACCTGGGGCGGGAACATAGTGGATATGGTGCGCTCTACCAGGATTCTTGAGATAATAAAAGAGGACGATGTACTTGGCCATGTAAACGAGGTATCCAAGATACTGCATAAATATTTACATGCTTTAGAAGACGAATTTCCCGAGCTGGTGGGGAACGTAAGGTATAAAGGGTTAATGGCGGCCTTTGATTTTCCCGATCAGGAACTGAGGGGTAAATTTTTGAAATATTGTTTTGAAGAGCGGATGCTGGTATTGCCGACGGGTGTAAAGGGAGTAAGGTTCAGGCCGATTCTAACGGTAACGGAAGAAGATTTGACGGAAGGGTATAACCGCATGAAGAAGGCTTTAATGAGGATAAAGAAAGAAAATGCATAAACGGGGCTAAACGTCCCGTTTTACTTTTGCCGTATTTTTTTTAGAATTTGTAGCATACTATATATAATAAGTGGTATTCAAAAATTTATCAAAAAAATTTGTTAAAAAAGGAGGAATTCGTAAATTTTTATAGAATTAATATAGCCTAAGCCCTTTTATTGCCGCTTGCCATTATATTTTTATAACTTAAAAATGTAAGGAGGAGTGTAATTGAAATTAAAATTTTTCAAAAATAGTATTGCCTCCTTTTTAGTTGCTTTCTTTGTTTTTTCTGCGGCTTTGGGCTATACATATTTGGAAAAATCGGTTACCATAGTTGATAACAATAGAGAAATGAAAGTTAAAACTTTTTCCACCACTGTGGGAGAACTTTTAAAAGAGAAAAATATTATTCTTTCCAGGGATGACAAAGTTTTACCGGAGTCCTCCCAAAAATTAAAAGAAAAAGACAAGATTATTATTTATAGAGCTTTTCCGGTGAAAATTATCGACGGTGGTAAAGAAATAACGGTGAATACCTTAGCAGACAGTGTAGAAAATATAATAAAAAAAGCGGGCTTAAATTTGCAAGAAAAAGACAAAGTAGTGCCCCAAAAAGATGAAGTAATAAATAATTCTACAGAAATTAAAATAACAAGGATAGATGAGAAAGTTATTGAAGAGGTAAGGAAGATACCTTTTAAAACCATAACCAGGGTAGATTACAACCTGCATTTTGGCAAACAGAATATTATTCAGCAGGGAGAAGACGGTGAAGAAAAAATTATTACAACGATAGTTTATGAAAACGGTAAGGTGGTTGACAAAAGTACTCGGAAAGTAATAACGAAGCCTGCAAAGCCGCAAATAATAGTAAGAGGAGGCTTAATGGTAGCATCCCGTGGAGGAGTAGAATTTGCTTACACTGCAAAATACCGGATGCTGGCTACTGCCTATACTTATACCGGTAATTTGACCAGAATGGGGACAAAGCCGCGGGTCGGTGTAGTAGCAGTAGATCCCGAGGTAATTCCCTTAGGAAGCAAGCTGTATGTGGAAGGATATGGATTTGCACGGGCTGAGGATACGGGAGGCGCAATTAAGGGAGAAAGGATAGATATATTTGTAGAAAGTGAAGCTATAGCCCAGAGATTCGGAAGAAGATGGGTTACCGTTTATTTATTAAAGGAATGAAAAAGCTAAATAATACGCAAAAAATTTAAGCCATCTGCTAAATAAAAGCAGGTGGCTTTTATTTTAGATAGCTTACATTAACTTTATTTTTTTGTATCTTTTATATCTTTTTATTGCTACTTTTATCCTGAAGGGAATGTACAATAAAAGGAGAAAAAGCAAAACTCTAAACCAGAAATAAGTATATATTTTTCTTTTAACTTCGTCCTTTGAAATCAAGTTTACGCTTCCTATAAAATTTTCTCCCTGATAAAAATCTATTTTTCCTATTACTGCTCCCTTAGCTAAGGGAGCTTTTATTGTTTTAGGAATATCTATTTTTTTGGTGATTGGTAAATTATTATCTTTTTCCGATACAAAACTGAAATCTTGAGAAGCAATTAAGGCAACGGGATTACCGTATTTTACATCTATATAAGTAATCTCCTCACCACTTTTAATTAAATCTTCGCGTTTGAAATTATTAAAACCATAATCCAGTAATGAGATTGCATCGGTATAAATATTTTTTCCCTGGGATTTTAGAACTACTGCAATCAGTTGCATTCCATTTCGTGTAGCGGAAGCGACTATGGTTTGTCCTGCGGAAACGGTGTAGCCCGTTTTTACCCCATCAGCACCTTCATATCTCCATAAAAGTTTATTGTGATTTATCAATGTCCTATCGTAGTCTTTTCCCTGCCAGGGTATATTAAAGGTTTTTGTTCTTACTATTTTACAAAAGGTAGGATTATTTAATGCATAACGCGATATTAAAGCTAAATCGTAGGCAGTAGTATAATGGTTTTTATCGGGGAGACCGCTGGGGTTTACAAAGTTCGTATTTTTTGCACCTATTTCCTTTGCTTTTGCATTCATAAGTTCTGCAAATTGTTCCACACTACCGGAAATGTGTTCTGCAATAGCTACGGCAGCATCGTTGGCAGAACTAAGCATCAAACCGTAAAGCATTTGTTCAAGGGTAAGAGTTTCACCTATTTCAAGGTAAATCCTTGAGCCGTCAGATTTAAAAGCTCTTTCGCTTGTTGTAACTTTATCGCTTAAATTCCCCTTTTCTATTGCTATGATAGCCGTCATTATTTTCGTTGTACTCGCGGGTTCAAGGGGAATATTGGCATTCTTTTCATATAGTATCTTACCCGTTTTTGCCTCTATCAATATACCGGCTTCCCCAACGATATCCGGAGGATTTTTGATTGTTTGAGGAAAGACTGAATTGTTGAAGGAAAAGAAAAATAGGATAAAAAGTAAAACGATTTTTGCCCTCATGTTGCACCTCAATAAAAAAGATGTTGGCATGTAATTTCAGTATAACAAAAAATTAAATGAGTTCCAAGGAGGTCATTTTGAATAAAAAAAAAGTAATAAATTAAAAATAATTAAAAGACAGGAGGGATACTTTTTGGGTAACAAATTTCGAAAGGCAGGCAAAATATTGCAATTACAAACAAATATACAAAGCATTGAAGAAGAAATTAAAAATATTGATGCGGATATTAGCTCCCGGTTGCACGATTCGCTAGTACAATCTTCTTCATATATAAAGCTACAAAAATTGCTGGATGAGGTGTCTTTTTTATTAAGCTACTTGAAAGAAGGAAATAGTACCGAAAAAGAAACAAAAGATTTATTGAAAACGATTAGAAAGAGGTTAATTCTAATAACTATATCTCTGTTAAAGGACATTCAAAAGAACATGTTAAAATCAGCCGAATCATTGAATACGGCACAAGAAGAATTGATAATGCTATCTAATATTCAAAAATTATATAAAACGGTGGAAGAAAACGAAAAAAATTTTATGGAGGGGTAGTATTGGTAAAGACATTTTTCTTTCTTACCATCAGGTCAATAGTTTTATTTTTTGTCAGCTTAATAATAGTCAGGTTTATGGGGAAAAGAACCATTGCTCAATTATCTCCCTTTGATTTGATTGTCATTATAATAATGGGTTCGGCTATTGCAATACCTTTGGAAGATAAAAAAATACATTTAAGTTTTGGAATTATACCTGTAATAATCATGTCATTATTAAATTACTTTATATCGATTTTGATTACAAAAAACAGAGTTTTTGAGAACATTCTTCAAGGAACATCTACCGTTCTGGTAAGAGATGGAGAAGTAATAATAAAAAATCTAAAAAAAGAAAGGATAAGTATGGCGGATCTAATGATATTATTGAGGGAACAAAATATCTCCAATATTAACGATGTAGAAGAGGCAACCATAGAGCCCAACGGTAAGTTGAGTATAATCCTGAAAAAGGAAAAACAACCTGTTACGCCGAAAGACCTTGGGCTTTCGGCGGTGGAAGGCATTTTCAAAACTGTATTAATAAATAATGGAGAAGTAGTAAAAAACAATCTGGAAGTGGCAAATGTAGGTATTGAACAGCTTCTTGTCGACCTTAAAAACCGGGGAATAAATAGATTGAAGGACCTGGAAAAGGTGTGGATTGATGAAAATGGGAAAATAACTTTTGAATTAAAAAATGATAAAAACACTGAAGGGAGACCTTTATGAAGAAAAAAAAGGATGGATTTTTTAACAAGTTAGGTGTTAGTGAGGATGAAATAAAAAGAAAGTACGGTGTAGATCTTTACCTTTTTCTTGATGCCGTTGCGCTGGGCCTTAGTGATGAAGAAATTTCAAATATAATCGGTTATGATTTGGAAACGGTAAAAAAAGTCAGGAAAAGACTTGGAAATATAGGAAGCGAAATAGGGCTTACTTACAAAAAAGACCTTTCCGATGAATGAATATGTGAAAAAATTGACAATTAATCTTTTTTAATTTATAATATTGTTAATAATTTCACATATTCAAGAGGTGAGTTTTTATGATAAAATTAAGTGTCTGTGTGGGGAGCTCATGCCACTTGAGGGGCGCTTATGATATAATTAAGATATTCGAAGGACTGATAAAACAGTACAAATTGGAAGATAAAATAAAGCTAACTGCAGAATTTTGTTGCGGAAACTGTACCCAGCCAGTATCGGTAAAAATAGATAAAAAAGGGCCATTTTCCGTTACCCGGGAAAATGCGGGAGATTTCTTTAAAAAATACTTTCTGGAGGTATAAGTTTTGGAAGTAATTAATTTTACCCGTGCTGAGTGCAAGAATTGCTACAAGTGTGTAAGAAACTGTCCTGTGAAAGCGATCAGGATAAAAGAAGGTCAGGCGGAGATAGTTTTGGAAAGATGTATTACCTGCGGAACCTGCCTGATTAATTGTCCTCAAAATGCGAAAACCGTAAAAAGCGATATGGATAAAGTAAACGATATTCTGGGAAAAAATGAAAAAGTTGCTGTAAGTCTTGCACCCTCTTTTGCGGGGGTTTTCTCATCATTAAATCCCGAAAATTTCATGTACAGGTTGAAAGAACTCGGATTTAAAGATATTTTTCCTACTTCTCAAGGTGCAATTATAATTGCGAAGGCCTACGCCAATATTTATAATGACAAAAAAAGGAAGGTAATTATTTCATCCGCTTGTCCGGCAGCCAATTATTTAGTACAAAAGTATTATCCCGAATTAATAAATTATCTTATCCCCGTAGTATCGCCTATGATTGCTCATGGGATGTATTTAAAAAAAGTGAAGGGTTATTCTAAAGTAATATTTATGGGCCCCTGTTTGGCGAAAAAAATGGAGGCTATGGAATTTAAAGAAGTTATTGATGCGGTAATAACTTTTGATGAACTCAAAAAATTAATAGGGTTAAATGAATTAATTGAACAGCCCTATTTTTTAGAAAAGGACGATGAAGACGAAAATGATAAAATTCCAACTAAAACCGGGGCAGCTTTATATCCTATTCCCGGCGAAACAGTGAAGACATTTTCTCCTTTTATAAAAGAGAGGTGGAGGAGAGAAATTACCGTTCATGGTTTGGATGACCTGGGAGAAGTTTTTGAAGAAATAAAAAAGGGAAAATTAAAAGATGTATTTATAGAAGCTAACGCCTGCAGGGGAGGATGCAGTAACGGTCCCGCAACAGGAGATAAAAAGAAAGATAGATTCATGAAATTGGAAAAAATTAGAGAGTACGCCGGGAGATTAAAAAATAAATTCCAATTTGAAAATAAAAATGAAGAATTAGATATGAAAGCAATTACACGAGAATTTACAGTCCATACGGTTTCTAAGAAATTACCTTCTGAAGAGGAAATAAGAAAAATATTAAGGCAGATAGGAAAGTACAGCGAAAAGGATGAACTAAACTGCGGTGCTTGCGGATATGATTCTTGCAGAGAAAAAGCTATTGCAGTATATAACGGAATGGCTGAAATATATATGTGCATTCCTTATATGAGGACGAGAGCCGAGTCCATTTCCGAACTAATAATTGAATCCACACCCAATGCTATTGTTGTTGTAGATAAAAATTTGCAAATTCAGGAGTACAATCCTGCTGCAGAAAAAATGTTTAAAAAAACAAAACAGGAAGTTATTGGGATGCCTCTCAATTATATTTTTAATGATGATGATTTTAGATTTGTGACCGAACTAAAAGAAAATATAATTGCGAAAAAAGTAAAACTCCCTGAATACAATCTGGTAACACTCCAGAGTATATATTTTCTGCATGGCCACGATTTAATAATAGGTATTATATCGGATATAACCAAACAGGAAGAAGATAGAAAAAGGAATTTAGAGATTAAAAAGAAGACCATTGAGACCACCCAGCAGGTTATAGAAAAACAAATGAGGGTGGCACAGGAGATAGCAAGCGTCCTTGGGGAAACCACAGCAGAAACAAAAGTGCTTTTAAATAGAATAAAAAGTATTTTAAAGGAAGAGCTTCCCGATGAATAATTTATCATTTCGAACGGAAATCTACTTTGAAAGTATAAACAAATACGGAGAAGAACTTTGTGGCGATAAAGTCGAAATAATTAAATCGCCGGAGAAAACAATTTTTGTATTTGCAGACGGCCTGGGAAGTGGTGTTAAGGCAAACATTCTGGCAACCCTTTCAACAAAGATAGCTGCTACCATGCTAAGAGAAGGGTCTTCTATAGAGGATACCGTAAAGACTATTGTTGCCACTTTGCCAGTTTGCAAGGTAAGGAAGATTGCTTATTCCACCTTTACCATAGTAGAAATATCCGCTGATGGAAAATGCTCTATTATTGATTACGACAACCCACCGGTATTTTTTATTCGCAACGGAAAGGTCTTAGACATTTCCGTAAAACATAGAGAAATTGACGGTAAAATTATTAAAGAATCTCACATCAATTTAAAAGAAAACGATATGATAGTAGTCGTAAGCGATGGGATTGTTCATGCTGGGGTAGGAGGGATACTAAATTTAGGATGGCAGTGGGAGAATATCGCTAATTATTTAGAAAAAATTGTAAAGAATGACACAAAGCCTGCTGAGATAGTTAAGCTACTGGTGACAATCACAAATAATTTGTATATGGAAAGAGCAGGCGATGATTCTACCTGCGCGGCAATAAAAATTGTTTCTCCTCAAAAGGTAAATATTATGGCAGGTCCTCCGCTAAATCCTGAAGATGATGTAAATGTGGTTAATTCTTTTATAAAAAAGCCGGGCAAAAAGATAGTATGCGGTGGAACAACCGCTCAAATAGTGGCTAAAATTTTAAATAAACCCCTGATTACTTCCCTGGAATTTATTGATCCTGATGTACCACCCACAGCCCATATTGACGGTATAGATCTTGTCACTGAAGGGGTACTTACGCTAACAAAAACCCTTGAAAAATTAAATAATATTTTTTCAGGGAAAATCGAGCTAAATGAATTATTGCACCATAAAAAAATGGACGCTGCTACGCGTCTTGCAATTATGCTTCTTGAAGCAACTGATATATCATTTATCATAGGTAATGCAATTAATCCCGCTCATCAAAATCCGGATTTTCCTAAAAATCTTTCCATAAAACAAAATGTTATAAATGGTATTGTAAATATTTTAGAAAAAATGGGTAAGTTTGTAAGTGTGGAAAGTTTTTAGTTAGTCCTGTTTATTTTCCATTTTAATTTTAGCATCCTTCCTGAAGCCTGGAGGATGCATTTTATATTGTTTCTTTTGAGAACTTACTTCCCTTGGGCTTGGTCTGCCTGCAGGTTTATATATATTCGCACCGATTTCTGTATTTGCAAAGGTTTTTCTCATTGCAAAAAGCTTTTTTTTCAGCGACATTTTTTAATCCTCCTAAGTCTGATCAAGGCTTTCCAATACCTCGTCAAAAAGGTCTATATCGCACCTTCCGTTAACCCAATGAATACAGGTATCACATCTTACATTTTCTTCATTTTCTTCTAAGTTTGTCATCGCTTCAATGGGGGCGTATCCCGGACAATTCCTTCCAACGCTCTGCAACTGCTGCCTGCTTACCACTTTGCTCTCCTCCTTTATTAAAGTTTCATATTTATTTTTTGGACTTTTTTAAAATATATTTATACATTTACTGGAAAGTGATAAGAAAAAAATATTTACAGCGAAATAATAATATAGTATACTTAAAATTAATAATATGAGTTTAACTAACTGAATTAAAGGAGGGCTATATTATGCCGATGTTTGAATATATCTGTAAAGATTGCGGAAATAGATTTGAAGAGCTGAGAAAAGCTAATGAAGCTGATTTGCCATTGGAGTGCCCGAGATGCAAGAGCAAAAATACAAAAAAGCTAATTTCGCTTTTTGGAACTTCTTTTAGTTCTACGAACGGTGTGTCGTCATCACCTGTAAGAAAATTTGGTTGAGCCTCCTGCTAAATAAACCCCAGTTGGGGTTTTATATTTTTATTGTAGGTGTTTTTATTATTTGTTAAAATATATTAAAAAACTGGAGAAAGGGATAGTTATGGAGCTTTCTTCATTGCTTGAAAATCTAAAGAAGAAAGAATCTTTCATAAAAAACGTAACTTGCTGGAAGGTTATCCCGGCTAAGGGGGGAGAATATTCTCCCTTTCCCGAACAAATTGATGGAAAACTTATCCATGCCCTTGTGGAGAAAGGGATAAAAAATTTATATTCTCATCAGAGGAGAGCCATAGATGAAGTATTAAAGGGAAGCAATGTAGTAGTGGTCACCCCTACGGCTTCGGGAAAAACTCTTTGCTATAATATTCCCGTTATAAATGAAATTTTAAAGAATAATAATTCAAGGGCATTATACCTTTTCCCCACGAAAGCCCTATCCCAGGACCAGGTTTCGGAGCTTTTAGAGTTAATAGAGGGGGTAGGTGAAAATATAAAAACATTTACCTATGATGGGGATACTCCTCAGGATGCAAGGGTATTAATTAGAAGGGATGGCCATATAGTAGTTACAAATCCCGATATGCTTCATACGGGTATTCTACCCCATCATACGAAATGGATAAAACTCTTTTCAAACCTGAAATATGTGGTGATCGATGAATTACATACCTATAGGGGAGTTTTTGGAAGCCATACGGCGAATGTGATAAGAAGGCTTAAAAGGATATGTAAATTTTACGGGTCGAATCCTATTTTTATCCTTTGCTCTGCTACAATTTCGAATCCTGGTGATCTGGCTGAAAAACTTATAGAAGAAAAAGTTACTGTAATTGACAAAAGTGGTGCTCCGACCGGAGAAAAAAATATAATATTTTATAATCCTCCGGTTGTAAACAGGCAATTGGGTATTAGAAAAAGCAGCATTATCGAAGCAAAAAATTTAGCGTTAGAATTTTTGAAAAAGGATGTAAAAACCATAGTATTTGCAAAAAGCCGGTTAGCCGTGGAGCTTATTTTAACCTATATTAGGGAAGGCCTGAAGGAAAACCCGATTTTCAAATCATCCGTTAAAGGTTATAGAGGAGGATATCTTCCGAAGGAAAGAAGGGAAATTGAAAAGGGCTTGAGAGAAGGAGATATAAAAGGAGTAGTAAGCACAAATGCCCTGGAGCTGGGTATTGACATAGGAAGCCTTGATTCGAGTATAATCACCGGCTATCCGGGCACGATAGCAAGCACATGGCAACAGATGGGGAGAGCCGGGAGGAAAACATCTCTTTCCTGTTCCATACTAATAGCTTCGAGCAACCCTTTAGATCAGTATATTATTAATCATCCCGATTATTTTTTTGAAGCACCTCCGGAAGCGGGACTTATTAATCAGGACAATATTTATATCCTTGTAAGCCATATAAAATGTGCTGCTTTTGAACTTCCTTTTGAAGAAGGAGAAAATTTTGGCAGTGTTTCTGTGGAAGAATATCTAAAATTTTTGGAGGAAGATGGAATTTTAAGGCATGTGGATAAACGGTGGTACTGGATGTCCGAAGCTTTTCCGGCTGAAGAAGTGAGTCTCAGAAGTGCCAGTATGGAAAACTTCGTGGTAATTGATACTACAAGTAATACTCCCAGGGTGATTGGAGAGGTAGATAGGGCAAGCGCTCCAATGCTCATTCACGAGGAGGCAATTTATATACACGATGGGCAGCAGTATCAGGTAGAAAAATTGGATTATGAAGAAAAAAAGGCTTTTGTTAAGAAGGTTGATGTGGATTATTATACCGACGCCAGTGTATCTACAAATATAAAGGTACTTGATATTCTAAGACAGGATTTTATAAATAGCGTATCGAAAAAATATTACGGAGAAGTTCTGGTTACTACAATGGCAACAATGTTTAAAAAGATTAAGCTTTTTACCCATGAAAATGTCGGGGCAGGACCTATAAAATTACCGCCGGAAGAAATGCATACTACGGCGTTTTTCTTCACCTTTGAAGACAAAAAATTGGAGCCGGAAAAACTGCAGCAGGGTTTACTGGGATTATGTAATGTACTGGTAAATATAGCTCCTTTGTATTTAATGTGCGATCCGAAGGACATCCGCGGTGTGGTGGAAATTAAATCGGCTTTTACTAAGCAACCAACTATCTATATTTTTGATAATTATCCGGGCGGCGTAGGTTTTGCGGAAAAACTTTATGAAATAGATAGGATATTATTGAAGGCGGCAATGCAAGCTATTTTAGAATGCACCTGTGACGATGGTTGTCCTTCCTGTGTCGGTCCTGTAGAGGATGTGGGATACTACGCAAAGCAAAGTGCCCTTGAAGTAGTTCAGGGGGTGCTAACAGATTGAATTTAACAGAAAAATTGAAGACTTTTATCGGGAGCTCAAAAAATAGATTAGATAAAGAGGTTGAAAAAGGTAAATATTTTTGGATTGCGGAAAAGATAGAAGGGAAAATTGTAAAAACCCCTCTCGGCGAACACATTGAAAAAGAGGTAATTTATGATAAAAAATACGAATATTCGGGGGTTAAGCTTTCAAAAGTTCTGGAAATTCCAATAAACGAGCTGGATTCTGTTTTTAAAAATTTAAGCAAAAAGATAGAAATAGAAAAAATAGCTTTTCTGGATACAGAAACTACAGGGCTTGCTGGAGGTTCCGGAACATTTGCTTTTTTGATAGGTGTGGGATTTTTTGAAAACAATTATTTTAGACTTAATCAGTTTTTTATGCCCGATTATTCGGAAGAACCTTCATTACTGTTAAGACTAAGCGAAATGTTGTCCGGTTTTGAATTCGTAGTTACCTTTAATGGTAAAATATACGATGTCCCCCTATTGAATACCAGGTATGTTATAAACAAAATGGACTCTCCCTTCCAGGAGCTCTGCAATCTGGATTTACTTACAGTGTCGAGAAGAATATTTAAAAAAAGATTAAAAAGTGTGGCTTTAAGCAACCTGGAAAGACAGCTTTTTTACATGGAAAGAGAAAACGATATACCGGGTTTTATGATTCCCGCAGTTTATTTTAATTATTTAAGAACAAGCAGGGCAGATGATTTAATACCCATCTTTTTTCACAACCAAAAGGATATCCTTTCTATGGTAAACTTGTTATATACAATTTTTGATGTGGTAAAAAACCCTTTAGGTTCTAATCTGTGTAGAGGCGAAGATTATATTTGTATAGCGAAATTGTACGAAGAAAAAGGAGATTTTCAAAAAAGTATCGAATGTTATAAAAAAGCCATAGAGTCGGAAAATATTAAAGAAGAGGCCTACATAAAGCTTTCTTTTTTATATAAGAAATTAAAGATGTGGGATGAAGCGGTTTCCATTTGGATCGAAATGGCTGAAAAAAATATTGGCACCTTAATTGCACTGGAGGAGCTCTCAAAATACTTTGAACACATAGAAAAAAATTACGATAAAGCTATAAAAGAAGTAGAAAGGGCTCTTCATATTTTGAGTTTAAAGAAAAGATTGCTTAATCAACCGGATGATAAGAAACTATTCGAGTTTAAAAAAAGGCTTGAAAGATTGAAGGATAAAAGATTAAAAAACAAAGGACAGATTTTTTTACTGTAAAAAATATATAATCAAAAACAAAAGGAGGTAATTTTTAATGAAGGATGCCCTTTTATTAGCCGCCCAGCTAATGGCTGTTTCTGCCAGAACGGCACCAAAGGCTGCAGGAAGGGATTTCGTAGAAATAAAAATAATAGAGGGTGAAGATGTCAAAAAATTGGCAAGGGAAATGCACGAATACGGAAAAACGACTGGTAAAGCGAATTTTGATAGGGATGGTAAGAACGTTGAAGACTCTGAAGTTGTGATTTTAATTTCCCTTAAAGATGCAAAACCTGTAGGATTGAACTGCGGAGCATGCGGGTATTCTGAATGTGCGCAACTTCCTGAATTTATAGAAGGTCCGGAGTTTAAAGGGCCCATCTGTGCATGGAGATTAATGGACCTCGGTATTGCCATGGGATCTGCGGTAAAGACTGCAAGCCTGTTAAACGTAGACAACAGGATTATGTACAGAATAGGTGTTTTGGCAAGAAAAATGGGCTTGATAGAGGGCGAAGTAGTAGTAGGGATTCCCCTTTCTGCTACCGGGAAAAATATATACTTCGATAGAAAATAAATATAATAAAATAACGAAACGCGGTGTAATTTTGAGTGAATTGCGATGATCAGAGAAACAGATGAAATAGCGATTTTAGGGCATCC